>JAJYBT010000199.1 GCA_021778875.1 Acidobacteriota bacterium
ACTATGCGCGCCGCGAGTTCCACGTCGGCAATCTCTACCTGAACCGCAAGTGCACCGGAGCGATGGTGGGCGCGCACCCCTTTGGCGGATTCAACATGAGCGGCACGGATTCAAAGGGCGGCGGTTCGGATTATCTGCTGCTGTTTACACAGGCCAAGAGCGTGGCAGAGAAGCTCTGAAGCCTGACAAATTTTCCGGTTGCACCGTCCTGCGCCTCGGGCATTCAGGGATGGCAGGAAGGTGCATCCTGGAGATTGCAGAGTCGTTCGCCCCATTGCGCAGCCGGGTGAAGACCATCGCCATCTTGAATTGAATCAACAGGCGGCGCAGGTTGCGCCTACAGAGCCGTGGCGTCAGAGGTGAGGACGGTGGCCGCGGCAGACCGCTCCTCGGCTTCCAGTTTGTTGCCGACTTCGGCAGCGGCCTGTGCAAGAACCCTGTGGTGGATGGTAAAGAGCGCAAGCTCCAGCCGGTCGCTGACGCCGGTCTTGTCGTAAATAGAGCGGAGATAGTTCTTGATCACCTGCTCGGTGGTCTTCAGCCGCGTAGCGATCTCGCGGTTTTTGCAGCCCTGGACAATGAGCGCAACAATGCGCATCTCCTTGGGGGTGAGCCGGTCGCGGACGCGCGCGCCCACCATGTCCTCTTCCGGCGAGTCGGGAAGCACGGCCTGGGTCGGCGACCAGATGCCGCCCGCAGCCACGCGTCGCACGCATTCGGTCAGCGCTGTTCCGGTTACGCTGCGAAAAACCACCCCGCGAAAGCCCAGCTGCAGATAGGCGCTTGCGGCTTCGTTGTTTTCCGCAATCACGATGGCGCGGCTGCCGGCCGACTCAAGAACTGCGCAAAGGCGCGCCATGTCAGGCCGCAGCGAAGCTGCAAACAGTACGATTGCGCCCGGAAACGTGGTGATGGCGTGCATCATCCGCTCAACATCCGTGCACTGCGCAATAATCCGCAGGTCCTCGTCAATGGCAAGCACCTTGGCAGTGCCTGCACGGAAGATTGCCTGCGAATCGGCAAGGATGATCTTGTTCATACTTTTCCCGTACGCCCCATCGAACACAGCCCTGGGAGTCTGGCCCAGACCGGCCTGGAATTACCTCCCGGCCGGGTGCCGCAGTTCATGCCCCGGTGGCTTCTGCCACCTTGTGAATCTATATCGGCAGAAGGACATCACTTCCCTTTGGCATTTCTCTTTTTTTCAGGAAGCGAGCGCGTTCGTGTGCCCTTCGCGATTGATTCAGCCCGGCAGGTACCCCCCCAGCGGTAACCTTACCGTCTCAATCAGCTTACAGCGCAATCGCATCAAGTGCTATGAGAATCGCGGAAACGAAGCGGGGGGTATCTTCTTTGCAGACAGGGCGGTTTTGCTTTTTCCCTGAACCTGTTTACGCTGAAGAAACCCTGATGACGCGCGGGCAATGGACTGGGAGAATATGGCAAGACCGATCCTGTTGGCAGTGGATGACGACGTAAGCGTGCTGGAAGCCGTAGTGCAGGACCTGCGCAGGCAGTACGGCGCCACCTACCGGGTGATGCGCGCAGCCAGCGGCCAGGCCGCCCTGGACATGCTGGCGCAGTTGAAGGCGCGCCAGGAGCCCGTGGCGCTGCTCCTCAGCGATCAGCGCATGCCGGGCATGACCGGGGTAGACTTCCTCGAGCGGGCGCGCATGCTCTATCCCGAGGCGCGGCGCGTGCTGCTGACGGCCTACGCCGACACGGACGCGGCCATCCGCGCCATCAACACGGCGCGCATCCACTACTACCTGAACAAGCCGTGGGATCCGCCGGAGGAACGGCTCTATCCCGTTCTGACCGACCTCCTGGACGATTGGCGTGCGGGCTACCGGCCGCCTTTCGAGGGGCTGCGCGTGATTGGCAGCCGCTGGTCCTTGAAGGATCACAGGCTGCGGAATTTCCTGTCGCGCAACCACGTGCCCTACCGCTGGCTGGATATTGCCGCCAGCGACGATGCGCGCACGCTGCTGGCCGAGCGTAGCCTCAAGCCGGAACAGCTTCCCGCGGTGCTGTTCCCCGACGGCAGCACACTGGCGGAGGCCGACCCGGACACGCTGGCTGCGCGTGTTGGCCTCAGCACGCAGGCCGCGCAGGAGTTCTATGACATGGTGGTGGTGGGCGCGGGCCCGGCGGGGCTGGCAGCCGCCGTCTACGGAGCCAGCGAAGGGCTGCGCACGCTGGTGATTGAGCCCGAAGCGCCGGGCGGTCAAGCCGGGTCCACGTCCCGCATTGAAAACTACCTGGGCTTTCCCACGGGCATCACCGGCGCTGACCTGGGACGGCGCGCGCACATCCAGGCCTCCCGGTTCGGGGCGGAGTTCCTGACCCAGCGAGCCACCGGCCTGCGCATCGACGGGCAGTACCGGTTTGTGCAACTGGGCGATGGGCGCGAGGTGGCAAGCCACGTGGTGCTGCTGGCACTGGGCGTGCAATACCGCAAGCTCGGCATTCCGGGCGCAGAGCGGCTCACGGGCCGCGGCATCTACTATGGCGCAGCGCTGGTTGAGGCCGCCGCCTGCAAGGATGAAGAAGTCTACGTGGTGGGCGGCGCCAACTCCGCCGGGCAGGCTGCGCTGCACTTTGCCCAGTATGCCTGCAAAGTGACGATGCTGGCGCGGGGGCCGGGATTGTCGGCAACCATGTCGAAATACTTAATCGATGAGATAGAACGCACATCCAATATTGTGTTGGAGACGAACACCCAGGTGGTGGAGGCCGAAGGCGAGGAACGGCTGGAGGTCTTGCGGTTGCGCGGCCCTCAGGGCGAGTCGCGGATTCCCGCCACGTCGCTATTCGTGTTTATTGGCGCGGAGCCAGGCACCGTATGGCTGCCGGCGAGCGTTTTACGCGACGAGAAAGGCTTTGTGCTGGCCGGGCCGGACCTGCGTTGTGATGGCAAGCTGCCTGATGGATGGCAGGAGGCGCGCGAGCCGTTCCTGCTGGAGACCAGCGTGCCGGGGGTCCTGGTGGCCGGCGATGTGCGGCACGGCTCGGTCAAGCGCGTGGCCTCGGCGGTGGGCGAGGGCTCAATCGCCGTGCAATTTGCGCACCAGTACCTTGCGGGTTTCTGAGATTTCGGATGGGAATGAGGGAGATGAGCGAGGGAGATAAACGCATAGCGGTCGAGTCCATCTGCATGCCGGATGCAGCCGAGGCGCTGCGCCGGACCTTGCCTTTTGCCGATGCGGACTTTGACGCTCTGCGCGACATGGATCGGGTCGAGCGCATCCACGCACATGTAGGCGCGGTGCTGGCGGAACCGGGACAGCAAATGCGCTCCTATTGGGTGGTGCTCGAAGGCGAGATGCGCGCCGAGCGGCCGGAGCCGGATGGCTCGCGCACAGTGGTCGGCATCGCCACGGCCGGCGAGGGCTTTGGCGAAACGCCATTCCTGACGGGCAAATCCTACTCTCCCCTCTTCATCATCGCTGCGCTGGACTCCGTGCTGGTGCGCTTCACCGAAGAGCAGTTCTGGACAATTCTGGCCCGCAGCCCTGCGGTGCGCAAGGTGGTGCTGGGCAACATGGCGCAGCGCCTGCGGACCTATCAGGAGGAAGCGCTGCACCGGGAGAAGCTGGTGTCACTGGGCACGCTGGCCGCAGGCCTGATGCACGAACTGCACAACCCCGGCTCGGCAGCCAAGCGCGCAGCGTCGCAACTGCGCGAGAACCTGATGCAGCTGCAGCAGTTGAGCCTGCGCTTCAGCGACAAGCCCAAAACGCCTGAACAACTGGAGTGCATCAAGGGCCTGCTGGAGCACACGCTGCGCAGTTGCCACGCCGCCGCCATGGGCAGCCTGGAGCAGGCCGATGCGGAAGAGGCCATGGCCGAGTGGCTCGCCGCTGCCGGCGTAGAGAATGCTTACACCATTGCACCCGCACTGGTTGGAATGGGATTTGAGCGGCAGGAACTCGAATGCGCCCAGGCTTTCTTTGAGCCGCGCACATTCTCTGACACGCTCAACTGGCTCAACGCGCTCGTCTCCAGCGTCTCGCTGGTCTGCGCAATCGAGGAAAGCATCACGCGCATCTCCGACCTGGTGATGGCGGTCAAGAAGTTTGCCTACGACGAGCGCTCTCCGGCACGCGAACTGGACGTGCATGACAGCCTGCAGAGCACGTTGACCATTCTGGGCCACAAGCTGCGCATCAAGCAGATCGCTGTCGAAAAGAAGTTTGAAGCCTCACCGGCGACTATCCACACACGCGGCTCGGCGCTGAGCCAGGTGTGGACCAACCTCATCGACAATGCCGCCGACGCCTCCCCCGCGCATGGGCAGATTGAGATTGCCACCTGGACAGAAACAGAGACGCAGCCCGGCTGGCTGGCCGTGAGCATCACCGACCACGGCGCGGGCATCGAGCCCGACGTGCTGCCGCGCATCTTCGATGCCTTCTTCACCACCAAACCGCAGGGCTCAGGCACCGGGCTGGGACTCGAAATCGTGCACCGCATCGTGACGCAGAAATTCGGCGGCGCCATCCACGTCGAGTCGAAGCCCGGCAGGACGCAGTTTGTGGTGCGTCTGCCACTTGGCGGCATGGCCACGGGAGAAGAGTGCGCGCCCCGCGCCAACTGAGGCTCTTCTCGCCGCCTTCCCTTCCACAGTAAATTCCAGCACATTGCGGCTCTCACCTCTGAAGTTGACGCGCCCATTGCCGATGAAGCAGGTGAGGGCGTGTGCATGCGCAATAGCATGAGCAATCGCGTCAGCAATTGCGCGAGCGATTGTACGGAGCGAATGGAAACTGCGATGGGAAGCGTGCGCTCTTGCGGCAATTGCATCACAACGGCGCGGGGTAGACGGCCATGATCGCAGTCCTGGGCATTCTGCTGGTTTTTGCGGCGGTCATCGGCGGCTTTCTGATGGAGAAGGGCCATTTTGCCGTGCTCATTCAGCCGGCCGAGGTGCTGATCATTGCGGGAGCGGCGGCGGGAACGCTGCTGGCGGCCAATCCCGCGCATATCTTGAAGGACATCGTGGCTGGGCTGAGGGGCGTTCTGGTCGGATCGAAGTTCAACAAGCAACGCTACCTGAGCACGCTGAAGATGATGTACCAGTTCCTGAACAAAGTGCGCAAAGAGGGTCTGCTGAGCGTGGAGACGGATGTGGAGAAGCCGGCCGAGAGCGCCATCTTCAAGAGCAATCCCGACTTTCTCAACAATCATCACGCGCGCGACTTTGTGTGCGACACGCTGCGCATGGCCATTACCGGGGGCGTTGAGCCGTTTGAAATGGACCAGATGATGGAGCTGGACATGGAGGTGCATCACCACGACGCGACGCAACCGGTTCACGCCCTCTCCACGGTTGCCGATGCGCTGCCGGGCCTGGGCATTGTGGCCGCGGTGCTGGGCGTGGTAATCACCATGGGCGCGCTGGGCGGACCGCCGGAGGAGATTGGCCACAAGGTGGCTGCGGCGCTGGTGGGCACATTTCTGGGTATTCTGCTTTGCTACGGCGTGTTTGGCCCGCTCAGCTCCAACATGAGCAAGACCGCCGACGAGCACAACAGCTATCTCCACGTGCTGCGCGTGCTGCTCTTGTCGTTTCTCAAGGGCTCGGCTCCCATGATCGCTGTCGAGATGGGGCGCCGCGCAATTCCCGCGCACGTGCGGCCCAGCTTTGACGAGATGGAGAAGTTCTGCAAAAGTCACGGACAGGCGGGCGAGTCCGCTGCCGCTGCCTAAGCGCTGAAGGCTCTGCGGAGAGGAGTGCTGCATTATGACGCCGAGCAGGATTCAGCCGGTGATTGTCGTCAAAAGAAAAACCCGCCACGGCGGACACAATGGCGGGGCGTGGAAGGTGGCGTACGCCGACTTTGTCACCGCGATGATGTCCCTCTTCATCGTGCTGTGGCTGATGAACTCCAGTGAGCAGGTAAGGAAGGCCGTGGCAGGATACTTCAATGACCCATTGGGAGTAGCCAGCCAGGTG
>JAJYBT010000200.1 GCA_021778875.1 Acidobacteriota bacterium
CGCGAATTTATTTTCCGGTCCGCACTCTTCTCTGGGGTAAGATGCGACAGGAATCCCAATGTCAATTTTGAACGCTACAGATCGTCCCGGGGCGCGGGGATTTGTTCCTTCTGCGCTGTGGCCTGAGCGGCTGCTTGGCCGACGGCCGGGGCTCAAGGAAGCGAACATCGTTTGCTGGGGACTGTTTATTGCGTTCTTGCTTGTGCCGATTTGCGTAGTCACCGTGATTCAGGCCAGGCGGGGAACGGGGCTGGTCCGACGGCTGCACTCGGATTTTGTTTACTTCTATGGCGATGGGCAGATCGGGGCGCAGTCGCCGGGAAGGCTGTACGATTATCCGCTGCAGCAGAAGGTCTTCAGCTCGATCTATCCGGCGCATGAGGGAGTGTATGGGCCAAGCCCGTATCCGCCGTTTGTTGCGTTGTTTTTCCGCCCGTTCTCGCGTATCTCATTTGAAGCCGCGTATGGGCTGTGGTTTGGGCTGTCGCTGGCGCTTTACCTGCTGGGCATAGGAGCGGAGCTGAGGCTTGCGTATCCGGGCGAAGGGCTGAAGCAATCGCTGGTCTATTGCTTTGCGGTAGGCTGTTATCCGTTTCTCTTTTCTACGCTGATCAACGCGCAGCTTTCGGCTGTCGCGGTATGCGCCGTGAGCTTGGCGATTTATGAGGAGACGCGAGGGCGACTTTTTACGAGCGGTCTTGCGCTGGCCTTGATGTCTTATAAGCCAACGCTACTGGTTGCTATTGTTCCCATGCTGTTACTGAGCCGAAGATTTCGTACTGCAGCCGGGTTTGCGTTGGGCGTCGGAGTGTTGTCCGCGTCTTCCACGCTGTTCGCGGGAATTGGGATCTGGCAGAAATATTATGAATTTCTCCGCAGCTTCAGCCGTCTGACGGGCTTTGGGGGTGCTTCACCGTTGCAACTGTGGAAATACATTGATCTCAGCTCGCTTTTTGCCGCCGCAACTGGTCGATCCAATGGCGCGGGCAAGGCCGCCGTTCTTGCTGCTTTCGCAGTGGTCGCGATAGCGTTGGCAATTCTATTGTCGAGGTCCGCCCGGAAGAGTGAACCTGTGCAGTGGCTGGCATGGGCGTCGACGCTTACATGGACGCTGTTGCTGAATATCTACGTTCCGATTTATGACTCGGTGCTGGCGGTAGTTGCTGTAATTCTGACGCTCGGGGCATTGCGCAAGCTCCAATGGAGGATCGCCAGCGAGTGGATTGTATTGCTGGCGGTGGTGGCGTTTGCTGTTTCGTGGAAGACGGTTAGCTTTGCGCAGGCGCATCATGTACAGCTGCTTTCGATCGTGCTGCTTTTGCTGGGTGCGGCGCAGATGTGGCTTTTGTGGAGGGCGATTGAGCGGGAGCGGGTGACGGTTCCGGCTATCGTCGCGTGAGGGGTGCTATTCGATAATGGCGAGCACGTCGCCAGAAGCGACGGTGTCTCCGGCTGAGACCCGCAGCTCTGATACTCGTCCTGCTTTCGGTGACTTGAGTTCGTTCTGCATCTTCATGGCTTCGATGACGACGATGCCCTGATGAGCTTCGACTGTATCGCCTTCTTGCGCGAGGACTCGAACGACGCGGCCGGGCATGGATGCTTTGATCGTTCTGGGGCCATCGGCTCCTCCGGCGTGGCTGCGGTGGGCCTTGAGCGACCGTGGATCGTCAACGCGGAAGGCGATGCGCTGCCCGGCCACGCGCACTGCGGATTCCTCGGCTCCTTCCTCCAGAACGATGCGCCACGCGCGTCCGTTGACGATGAGCGAGAGCACGCCGGGACGTAGAATTCGTGCGTGGACTTCGAGTTCCTGTTCGTCAATAATTACGGTGTTTTTGCAGGGATTGTACTGAACGGAGCGAGTCTGGCCGGAAATTTCGATATGCAGTTTCATCAGCGCAGTCCCTCCCGGCGAGCGGCTTGCTTCCATGCGTTTGCGGGCTGGGTTGCGTGCTGTTGCGGAGCGGCGGCGGCACGATGGCTCTCAAACACTGCGGCTGCGATGGCGGCCAGGGATTTTTGCTCGTCACAGTGCGCAGGCGGAGCGGGTTGCAGGGGGCCGGCGAGAAGACGGTCCAGATAGCCAGTGTCAATGTTGCCGGACTGGAAATCGGGGTCGTTCAAGATGCGGCGGAAGAAGGCAATGTTCGTGCGGATGCCGCAGATGACATACTCGTCGAGGGCGCGCAGCATGCGGGCGATAGCGTCTTTGCGGGTGGGTGCATAGACGATGAGTTTGGAAAGCATGGGGTCATAGTCCATGGGGACGGTCCAGCCCTCGTAGATGCCGGAGTCCTCGCGAACGCCTGGACCCCCGGGTTGTAGCAGGCGGGTGATTTTGCCCGGCGAGGGGAAGAAGGCGTTGTCGGGATCTTCGGCGTAGATGCGGCACTCGATGGCGTGGCCGCGCAGCCGGATGTCGTCCTGGGCGACGGGCAGGGGCTCGCCTTGTGCGATGCGAATCTGCAGATGCACAAGGTCGAGTCCGGTGATGAACTCGGTGACGGGATGCTCGACCTGGAGGCGGGTATTCATTTCGAGGAAGTAGAAGCGGTCGCCGTCGAGGAGAAATTCGACGGTGCCGGCGTTGGTGTAGCCCGCGGATTTTGCGAGGCGCACGGCAGCTTCGCCCATCTGGCGACGCATTTCCGCATTGATTACTGCCGATGGCGCTTCCTCGATGACCTTCTGGTGGCGGCGTTGTACGGAGCACTCGCGCTCGCCGAGGTAGATGCAGTGGCTATGTTCGTCAGCCAGCACCTGAATTTCAATGTGGCGGGGGCGTTCGATGAGCTTTTCCAGATAGACTTCGTTGGAGCCGAAGGCGCGCTCGGCTTCACTTTGCGCGGTCTCAAATGCAGACTTCAGCTCTTCCTGCCGGTTGACGGCGCGCATGCCTTTTCCGCCGCCTCCGGCTGCTGCCTTCAGCATGACGGGGTAGCCGATCTCGCTGGCGAGGTCGATGGCTTCCTGGAAGGATGCCAGCGCCTGCGTCGAGCCGGGGGTGCGGGGCATTCCGGCTTTGTCGGCGGCCTGTCGCGCCCGGGTTTTTGATCCCAGGGCGCGCATGGCGGTGGAGGGCGGTCCGATGAACTTGATTTCGGCCTGCTCGCATGCTTCGGCGAAGTCTGCATTTTCCGAAAGGAATCCGTAGCCGGGATGGATGGCGTCGGCGCCGGAGCGGCGGGCGATGTCGAGGAGCAGGTCGCCGCGGAGGTAGGACTCGGTTGCTGGGGCGGGACCGAGGCGGTAGGCCTCGTCTGACTCGAGAACATGGGGTGCGGCGCGGTCAGCGTCGGAGTAGACGGTAACGAAGGGGATGTTCAGCTCGCGGCAGGCGCGCGCGATGCGCAGCGCGATTTCTCCGCGATTCGCGATGAGGATCTTGCTGAAGGGCCGTGGCTGTGTGTTCGTTGACAAAGCGTAATTGTAAGGCAAGCGATCCGATCTTCGACAGTGATCTAGAAAACGCGAGTTGCCCAGTTCAAGCTGCCTGCGGTTCCCACATTGGCGAGCGTGAAGTTATAGAGGTAGGTAGTGTGCTCGGGTACGGTGCCGAGCGCGTAACGGCGGACCTCAAAGCTGAGGCCGCAGCAATTCCAGTTGTATCCGGTCTGGACGCCCAAATATTGCGCCTGGGTAAGAGTGAAGTCGTATCCGGTGCTGAGGCCGAGGCTGAGTCCCGGCTTGATGGGGCTGCCGTATACGGCTGCGAGCCGCAGCTGGTTGAAGTCGATCTCCGATTGGTTTAAGGATTTGGATGTCTGGGTTGAGGAACTGCTGCTGGAAGGCTGCGCACCGGGCAGCGTGTGCAGGTGAGCATCGCCGAGGGAGAAGGTGAAGTCGTCGTGTTTGTATGAGGTGAAGAGGTTGCTGGCATCGAGGCGGCCGGTTTTGGTGTCGTAGTCGACGTCCCATTCGATATCGGTCGCGGAGGTGGTTTGCCAACGCAGGCGCGAGATTACTGGCGAGTAGTTGCGCGGATGACCGAGGAAGGCCACGCCGGTGAGGTCGAGGGTTGTGTCCAGGACGTTGCGAGTCCCCGGGGTTATGGCGCCGCCGAAGTTGGGATTGAAGAAGTACTTTTGCGCGACCTTCCAGGTGAGCCAGTTCACGGTTCCACCTCCGCACATCTTGTTGGGGCCAAGTGCTTCATCGCCTTTGCAGGGATGTGGCCGGAGGTGCCGCAGAAAGAGGCGCTGGGTAAGTGAGTACTCCAACTCGTTCGTATCGCTGGCGACGTCGACCGCGTCGAAGCGCAGGACGGAGTTGAAGTTGTCGATGCCGGCGACGTAGCGGTACTTTACGTCGGGCTCGATAGTGTGGCGGACTTCACTGCCGAGCAGATGCACTAGCCAGGGCGCCGTGAAGTCGCGCTCGATGGCGGCGGGGCGAACGTCGACGCTGGCTTCGAGGTCCTTGCGGTTGAGAGTTGCATTGCGCTCGCTGGGGACGACGCCGAGCGGGCCGGGGTTCTGGCTTTTCGCGTAGAAGGTATCGCGCGCGCCGAAGACGGGGCGCACGGTGAGTCCCGGCAGATGCAAGGGCAGCGCGACGTGCGGATGGAGGTCAAAGCGGGGGACATAGCGCGAGGTCTGAAAGCCAGGCTCCGAGCGGGAGAGACCTGCGCCGGTGGCGTCAAAGCCCCACATCAGCGGGGTGTCCGGAAGGTACTGGTCGACGGCATCGAACTCAGCTGTAGGAATGTGCAGGATTTTGATTTCCTGCCCGCCGACGGCGAGCGTGGGGCTGGTCTGAAAGCTCTGGTAGCGGTTGACGGTGACGCTTTCTGTGAGTCCCCTGCGGGCGTGCGCCAGGTAAGCCTGAGACTTTACTTCTGAATTGATCGCGACGGAGTAGTTGTCCTCAAATTCCTGGCGGTAAGCGTAGGAGCTGAGGTACTCGACATCCCAGGCCGCACGGGTGAGGGAAGAGAAGTCGTGGCGCCCGTCGAACAGCATGTCGACGCCACCCTGGTTTTGCGCGCCGGGGAGGCGGTCGAGAAGGCTGTTGAAATGGAAATTGACGAAGTTGAGACCGCGGCCCCGATACCGGAAGGTGGCGGTGGGCGCGAAGCCGCGCTTGGAGTAATACTGTGCTCCAATCATCAGATCAGCGCTGCGGCCGAGCACAAAATAGACGTCCTCGCCGAGGATCATGCCCTTTGTAGTGTCGTTGCCGAAGATGGGAATCTCGAAGCCGGTCTGGCGGGTATTGCCGTGGATGGCATGCGTGACATAGGGGAGATAGAAGACGGGGACGCGGTGCAGCAGCGGCAGACCTTGCAGTTCAAAGAGGCTATTGCTGGCTTTTGCAGTGCCCTGGTCCAGGAAGAAGTCGTGGGCGACGAGGACCCAGTCGGGGTGGGGCAATTCACAGGAGGTAATGGTGCCATCGATGACGCGGTAGCTGCGGGGACCGAGCTGGACGATCTCCTTACCGGAGACGGCGAAGGGATTGGGGGAGCGGAGCACGAGCTTGTTTTGGGTGGTTGCTCCCTGGCCGGGGATGTAATTGGTGACGGTTTTGACCTCAGCCGAAGATCCCTCGCCGAGAGTTCCCGTGACGTCGTAGAGGTGTGCGGTGTGCGCTTTGAGGTTCATGTCACCGTGTGAGGCGAGGAAGTGGGCATCGTCCGGGCCTCCGTCGAGGCGGAGGTGGCCTGCGGCGACGATCTGGGAGGTGGTCTGGTTAAAGGTGGCCTTGTCGGCCGAGATGATGTAGTCCCGATAGTGGATGACGACGTGACCGGCGAGGGTATAGATGTTGCCCTGGTGCGTCCTCTGAAAGCGTTGCGTCTCCGCCTCGATTTTGACAGGTACGCCTCGGGGCACCGTGGATATGACATGGGCGACGGGGATTGCGGTCGGCGGCTGGGGAGCATCCGGTAGCGGCGGGGCTGCGAGCTGCGGCTGCGCGGCATGCTGTGCGGTGCTCGCCTGAGCTGCGGCTG
>JAJYBT010000201.1 GCA_021778875.1 Acidobacteriota bacterium
CGACTGCCCCTGGGAAACCGTCTCTGCCACCTGGACGATGTTTGGACCCGTGCGTTGCGCCGGCATCTTTTCGCCGGTCCAGAAGTCGTACCACGGCCCCGGCGGATACGAGACCGCATAGTCGTCCAGCATATCCGGCAACGACGGCGGCGCCACCAGCAGCGAGCGGCCCAGCAGGAACTCCGAGTCCGCAGAGTCGTAGTAGCCGGGAAACTCCATGAACAGCGGGCGTACCAGCGGCAGCCCCGTGCGCGAGGCCTCCTCGGCCAGCGTGTAGATGTAGGGCAGCAGCCGGTAGCGCGTGTCAATGTAGCGCCGCCGGATCGCCTCCTGCTGCGGCCCGTGGACCCACACCTCCTGCGGCAGCGAGCCAATCGTGGAGTGGTCGCGGTACATGGGGTTGAACGCGCCCATCTCAATCCACTTGGTCAGCAGGTCCGGCTGCGGCGAGCCGTTGAATCCGCCGATATCATCCCCCACCATCGAGATGCCGCTCATTCCCAGATTCAGGAGCATCTGGGTCGCCAGCCGCAGATGGTTCCACGTCGAGGAGTTGTCGCCCGTCCACGTAAACCCGAAGCGCTGACCGCCGGCATACGTGGCGCGCGTCAGCACAAACGGCCGCTCATCGGGCCGCAGCTTCAGCAGACCGTCATATGTGGCGCGCTCGTTCTCCATACCCACAATGTTGTGAATCTCGGCATGCGTTGCCGTGCGCGTCCTGAAGCCCGGCTCCTCAATGCGATGCACCGTATCCAGCGGCATGGTCTTGCCGGGGCCGTCAAACACCGAGGGCTCGTTCATGTCGTTCCAGAAGCCCGACACGCCGTCCTGCGCAAACTGCTTGTAGAGCCCGCCCCACCACGCGCGCGTCTTCTCGCGCGTAAAGTCGGGGAACACCGCGGGCCCCGGCCACACCACGCCCACAAACTCGCTGCCGTCGGGGTTCTTCACAAAGTTGTCGCCGGCGTGCCCGGTGTCATACGGCATGTATCCCTGGTTGGCAATGTGCGCAATGTGCAGATCCGTAATCGTCACCAGGTGGAAGTGCTGCTTCTTCAGGTCCGCCACCAGCCCCGGAAAGTTCGGGAACCGGTCGGGGTCCACCGTGAACGGCCGGTTGCGGTACTGGTAATCGATGTCCAGATACAGCACGTCCGACGGAATCTTGTCCGCGCGCAGCCGGTTGGCCACGTCGCGCACCTGCGACTCCGGCGAGTAACTGTACCGCGACTGCTGAAAGCCCAGCGCCCACATCGGCGGCAGCGGCGGCTTGCCCGTCAGATACGCGTAACCCTCCACCACCTGCTTCGGCGTGGGCCCGTAGATCACGTAGTAGTCCAGCGGTCCGCCCTCCGAACCAAACGTGTAGGCATCGCGCGCCGTCTTGCCAAAGTCAAACCACGTGCGCCACGTGTTGTCGAGGAACAGCCCGTAGCTGCGGTCGTGCGTAATCGCCAGGAAGAACGGGATGCTCTTGTACAGCGGATCCGTCGCCTCCTGCGGTCCCACATCCGTGTTCCACAGCGTGTACGCCTGGTCACGCCGGTTGAACAGCCCCGTCTTGTCTCCCAGGCCGTAGAACTGCTCGTCGTCCGGCATTTGCTTGGCAACGGTAAAGCCGCCCAGCTTGAAGGCCGTGGGCCTGCCCAGCGCGTCGGCGCAGATCACATGCCCGGCCGTGTCGCGCACCACCAGCCGCAGCGGCTTGCGCTCCACGCGGACATCCAGCTTCGGCGTGCGAAATCCCACGGCAGCGGCGTCCGAGATGGCCTGCACAGCCACGGTTTTCGTGCGCGCCTCCGGCAGCACCGCCCAGGACGCATCCTCAGGCAGTTGCGCGTTCGGCGACACGCGCACGCGCACAATGTCCTCGCGCAGTGCGGTGATGCGCAGTTGCGCTTCTCCCGCGCGAATTTGAATGCCATCCGGCAATGCCCTGGCATCGGTTACGGCGTCCAGCTCCACGCGAGCCTGCGACGCATTGTTTGGCCTGTTCGGCGGCTGTGCCGCCTGCAGATTGGATTGGTGGATTGCGGCGAATACAGCCAGACAAACAGTCAAGCAAAGGGTGCTGCGTTTCATGCTCTATTTCTCCTGAACAGCAAGTCATGTTACCAATGCGCACAGGCTCTCCGCCGCAAATCTTTTGCGGTCTTGTAGCAGGTTCCCGCTCTTTCCAGTTAAGGGCCTTGCGCTGGAGCCGCCATCAGCGGCCCCAGCGGCTTACAGGGGGTATCGCTCGGCGGCAATGCAGTGCTGTGCCACGGCGCGGCTCAGCGCCACCGCATCGGCGGGCACCATCTTCGCCAGCCTGCGCAGAATCGCCAATTGCGTGCGCAGCGCATCGCCTTCGGCACAGGCCGCCAGTACGCGCTTTGCGGCCTGTTCGGCCACCGCCATGCTCTCATCCGCCAGCAGACCGGTCATGGCAGCCGCCACCGCAGACTGCCCGCGCCGGCCCGCCTCCAGCTTGCGCGCCCGCAGCAGCGCAGACTCCAGCGCGTACACCTGCGCGATCATGTCCGCCAGGTCCGCCATCACCTCCTGCTGCTCCTGCAGCTCGGCCAGGAACCGCTGGCTGGCCACGCCAGCGGCAAACAGCGCAATCTTCCGCACGCCGGCCAGCACTTCAGCCTCCCGCGCCAGCGGCTCGCCCGTCTCGCCGCCACCGTCAAAGGAAGGCGGCTGCATCACCTCATCCATCAGCTTTTTGATGGCGCCCAGCAGCGGCAGCTGGCCATTCATCGCCCGCTTCATCAGCCAGCCGGTAATGATCATCCGGTTGATCTCGTTCGTCCCCTCGAAGATGCGGTTGATGCGCGCATCGCGATAGAAGCGCTCCGCCGGATAGTCCTCCACGTAGCCGTAGCCGCCCATGGTGGCCACCAGTTCGTCGGCCACCACCGCCAGCATCTCGGACCCGTACACCTTCAGAATCGAGCACTCGACGGCATACTCCTCAATGTGCCGCTGAATCTCGCGCGGTTCGCGCGCCATATCCGCGCTCAGGCCCCCCATCCCTGCATCCATCAGGCCCGCCGTGCGATACGCCATGCTCTCCGTGGCAAACAGCCGCGTGGCCGCAGTGGAGATCTTCCGCTGAATCAGCCCGAACTCCGCAATCGCCTTGCCGAAGGCCTTCCGCTCCCGCGCATAGCGAATCATATGCGCCATGGCGTGCCGCGCTCCGCCCATGCAGGCCACGCCCAGCTTGAACCGGCCCACGTTCAGCACATTGAACGCGATATGGTGTCCCTTGCCCGGCTCGCCCAGCAGGTTCGCGGCGGGCACCCGGCAATCCTGCAGCACCAGCGGGCAGGTGGACGAGCCGCGAATCCCCAGCTTGTGCTCCTCCGCGCCCACCGTCAGCCCCGGAGCATCGCGCTCCACCAGAAAGGCGGAAAACTTTTCGCCGTCAATCTTGGCAAACACGGTGTACAGCCCCGCAATGGCGCCGTTGGTAATCCACATCTTCTCGCCGTTCAGCGTGTAGTGGCTGCCGTCGGCCGAAAGCGTCGCCCGCGTGCGGATATTCATGGCGTCCGAGCCGGAGCTGGCCTCGGACAGGCCGTAGCCTCCAATCCACTCGCCCGAGGCCAGCCTGGGCAGATAACGCTGCTTCTGCTCCTCCGTGCCATACCAGACCAGCGGCAGAGTGGCGATGCCGATATGCGCGCCAAACGCCGTGGAAAAGCTGGCCAGCACCGAAATGTGGTCCGTAATCAGCGTGGAGCTCACCTTGTCCAGCCCCATGCCGCCATACTCTTCCGGAATATCGACAGCCGTCAGGCCCAGTTCTCCGGCCTTGCGCATCAGTCCGGCTATCACGCCCGGCTTCTTGGCCTCAATCTCCTCCGCGGCCGGCTCAACCTCCTCGCGCGCAAACTGCGCGGCCATCGCCGCAATCTGGCGCTGTTCCTCGTTCAGGTCTTCCGGGGTAAACACTTCAGCGGGAGTACGGGAATCCAGAAGAAAGCTGCCGCCTGCAGCGGCAATCACAAAGGAAGCAGTCATAAGCGGTATACGCCTCCTGACTGAGCCACCTTACGCCAGCAGCCGAGCCGGCGGCAACTCGCTCCCGCCGCTTCCGCCCTGCCCCGATGCCCAAATCGCGTACAATGCCGTTATCCCAGTCGTGGAGGCGTTGCCCTGTTCGCCGTGCTTGCCGCCAGCCTCAAACTCACCGCCGGTCTGCTTGCCGGGCTGCCTTCGCAGGTGGCCGCGCTGCTCGCCTTTGCTCCGCAAAACGGTCTGCGCCATTACCTGAAGATGCAGTATGCCGACCAGACCTTCAAAGGCCTCTACCACTGGAACTGGTTCGATCTTGCCCTGCTGATTCCGTACTTCGCGGTCATGATCACCCTTGCCATCTACGGCATCCACCGCTACACGCTCTGCTACATCTATTTCAAATACCGCAAGAACTACAATCCCAATCCGCCAAAGCACTTTGACGAGCTGCCCAACGTCACCGTCCAGTTGCCCATCTTCAACGAGCAGTTCGTAATCGACCGCCTGATTGAGGCCGTCTGCGCCATGGAGTACCCGCGCGAAAAGCTCGAAATCCAGGTGCTTGACGACTCGACTGACGAAACCACGGAGGTCGCCGCCGGCATCGTGGCGCGCTACGCCTCCATGGGCCACCCCATCGTCTACATCCACCGCACCAACCGCCACGGCTTCAAGGCCGGAGCCCTCGACGCCGGCCTCAAAGTGGCCAAAGGCGAGTTCGTCGCCATCTTCGACGCCGACTTCGTTCCTCCGCCGGACTGGCTCATGAAGGTGATCCACCACTTCGCCGAGCCGGAGATCGGCATGGTGCAGACCCGCTGGACCCACCTGAACCGCGACTACAGCATGCTCACCCAGATCGAGGCCATCCTGCTCGACGGCCACTTCGTCCTGGAGCATGGCGCCCGCGCGCGCTCCGGCGACTTCTTCAACTTCAACGGCACCGCAGGCATGTGGCGGCGCCAGGCCATCTCCGACGGCGGTGGCTGGCAGCACGACACGCTCACGGAGGACACTGACCTCAGCTACCGCTCGCAGATGGCCGGCTGGAAGTTCAAGTACCTGCCCAATATCGAGTGCCCCTCCGAGCTGCCCATCGAGATGACCGCCTTCAAAACCCAGCAGGCGCGCTGGGCCAAGGGACTCATCCAGACCAGCATCAAGGTGCTGCCCATGATCTTCCGCTCCAACGTGGAGCGCCGCATCAAGATCGAGGCCGTCTACCACCTCACCGCCAACCTTAGCTATCCGCTCATGGTCATCATGACCGCACTGCTGATGCCCGCCATGATCGTGCGCTTCTATCAGGGCTGGTTCCAGATGCTGCTCATCGATGTGCCGCTCTTCACGGCCTCCACGTTCTCCATTGCCGTGTTCTACGTGGTCAGCCAGCGCGAGTTGTTCCCCAAAAGCTGGATGAAGACCTTCCTCTACCTGCCCTTCCTGATGGCGCTCGGCATCGGCCTCACGGTCACCAACACCAAGGCCGTGATGGAAGCGCTGCTCGGCATCAAAAGCGCCTTCGTCCGCACCCCGAAGTACCGCGTGGCTCAGAAGGGCGAGAAGTCCAAGGCAGCCAAGTATCGCAAACGCCTGGTGCTGGCCCCCTGGATTGAACTGCTCATCGGCGCCTACTTCTTCCTCGCCATTCTCTACACCTTCTCAAACCAGAACTACTTCACCGCGCCGTTCTTGATCCTGTTCGTCATCGGCTACTGGTACACCGGCCTGATGAGCCTGCTGCAGGGCCGCTTTGAGCGCTGGCGCACCGGCGGAGCCAACACCGAAGAATCCAGCCCCAAGCCGTTTCCTGTGGGCGTGTAAGTGCAACCGCTGTCTATTGTCTGGGACCCCGTGAAAGCCCGCCGAAATGAGCTAAAGCACGGCGTGGCCTTCGAAGAAGCAGCAACGGTTTTTCGTGATCCACTCTTG
>JAJYBT010000202.1 GCA_021778875.1 Acidobacteriota bacterium
CTTCTTCAGTGCGTCCAGTTCACCCAGCACCTTCTCCACCTGCGCCTTCTGCTCCTCGCCATACGTGGACGCGGCATCGCGGACGTGCAGCAGCACCTCGGCTTGCTCCACTTCCTCCAGCGTGGCGCGGAAGCTTGTCACCAGCGTGTGCGGCAGATTGCGGATGAAGCCCACTGTATCGCTCAGCAGCACCTTGCGGCGGCTGGGCAGCTCGATCGCGCGAAGCTTGGGGTCAAGCGTGGCGAACATGCGCGACGACTGCAGAACCTGCGCGCCTGTCAGGCGGTTGAACAGCGTGCTCTTGCCTGCGTTGGTATAGCCCACCAGCGCCACCGTCGGCACGGGAACGGCCTCGCGCCGCTGGCGCTGCTGGCGGCGCACGCGGCGCACCGCATCCAGGTCGCGCTTGAGCTGGTCAATGCGGCGTTGAATCCGTCGGCGGTCGGTCTCAAGCTGCGTTTCACCGGGTCCGCGGGTGCCGATGCCGCCGCCCAGTTGCGACATGGCCTTGCCCCGCCCGGTCAGCCGCGGCAGCATGTACTCAAGCTGCGCCAGCTCCACCTGCAACTGGCCCTCGCGGGTGCGGGCGTGCCGGGCAAAAATGTCGAGGATCAGCTGCGTGCGATCCAGCACGCGGCAAGGCAGGGCTGCCTCAAGATTGCGCAGTTGCGTGGGCGTCAAGTCGTGGTCGAAGAGCACGAGGTCGGCCCCGGTGGAGGCTGCCACTCCGGCTATCTCTTCCACCTTGCCCGCGCCAACCAGCGTAGCCGGGTCTGGCCGGGAGCGCCGCTGCATCAACTCAGCGGCCACCTCGCCACCCGCGCTTGCAACTAGCTCGCGAAACTCGGCCAGCGATTCTTCCGCGTCAAGGGCGGTGGCGGAAGGCTGCGCCACAGACGTCTCCGCCTCTTCAGCGTCAACACGCGCTGCCGCGAGACGAGCACCCGCAAGACCGGGACGCGGGCTGCGCAGGCGGACCGCGAGGTCTACCCCTACAAGCACCGCGCGCTCCGGGTGCGCGCCGCCGCCTTCAACCTCTGCCAATTGAGAACGCTCCCCGCGAGCTATCTCTGCTCCGCGGTCGCTGCTGCCGGGGCTGGCGCCGACACCGCCGAGGGCCCGAGCCCTGTGTGCGCAACTGCCGGCCGGTGCTCAGAATGGAGCACACTCCGGTTGCTCACTACCGTCGAAATAGCGTGCTTGAAGATCAATTGCTCCTGGCTGTTGTTCTCAAGCAGCACGCAGTACTTGTCAAAGGAGCGTATCTTTCCGGTGAGCTTGACGCCGCTGACCAGATAAATCGTGATGGGGGTCTTGTCCTTGCGAACGGTGTTCAGGAAGGTGTCCTGAATGTTTTGTGCCGGCTTGTTATCCATTTGCCGATCTCCTGCTTTCTGTTGGGGATTCTTGTGGTGTTTCCGACCTGCACCTGCACGAATTTGCAATGGCGCGGGGACGGCGCCGGAAGTCCCGAAGCCGCAATTTCCCGCAATGTGACAACAGTATAGAGAATTACAACCTTTTTCAACTCCCGCCCGTCTTAGGCGCCCGCCCGATGCACGGCAAATCGACGAGCCTTCGTATTAGACGGCGCACCCTGAGTGACTGGTACCATGGACGGGTGAAAAGCAGCGTCAATTTGCCTGCGCACCCAGGTTCCGCTGGCCAGGCCGTGCCCATGCTGGACCTGAAACGCCAGTACGAGCCGCTCCACCGGGAACTGCTGGGAGCTATCGGGCATGTCTTAGAAACGCAACAGTTTATCCTCGGCGAACCGGTGGCCTCCTTTGAGCGCGCCGCCGCTGAGCAACTGGGCGTGGCCCATGCGGTTGGCTGCTCCTCCGGCACGGACGCACTCTGGCTGGCGCTGGCCGCTGCCGGAATCGGCCCCGGCGACGCCGTCATCACCACACCATTCAGCTTCTTCGCCTCAGTCAGCTCGATACTGCGAGCCGGGGCCCAGCCGGTGCTGGCGGATATTGACCCGGCCACCTTCAATCTGGACCCGGGCGCAGTCGAATCCGTGCTCAGCAGCCAGCGCGGCGCGGACGCTGGTGCCATTCTGCCTGTGCATCTCTATGGCCAAGCCGCTGACTGGACGTCATTTGCCCAACTGGGCAACGAGCGCGGACTGAAGCTGATTGAAGACGCCGCGCAGGCCTGGGGCGCGGAATGGCGGGGCGTGAAAGCCGGAGCGCTGGGCGACGCCGCCGCCTTCAGCTTTTATCCTACCAAGAACCTGAGCGCCGCTGGAGACGCCGGCATGGTCCCGGCCAACTCCGACGAAGTTGCCGAGCGCGCCCGCATGCTGCGCCAGCACGGCATGCGCCGCCGCTACCACCACGACGAGGTCGGCTGGAACGCGCGCATGGACGGCTTTCAGGGAGCCATCCTGCAGGTGAAGCTCAAGTACATCGACGGCTGGAGCGAGGCACGGCGCACCGTGGCCCAGCGCTATGACGAACTCTTCCACGCCGGCGGTCTGGTGGATGCTGGACCGTATCCAGCACACGGCATCGTTCTGCCGCACGAGGTTCCCGGCAGCCGCCACGTGTGGCACCAGTACGTTATCCGCACCGCCCGCCGCGACGCCTTGCGCGAGTTCCTCGCCGCGCGCAAGATCGGCTCGGAAATCTATTACCCCGTCCCGCTCCACCTGCAGGAAGCGTTAAAGGGCCTCGGCTACACAGAAGGCAGCTTCCCTGAGTCCGAGCGCGCCGCCCGCGAAGTACTGGCGCTGCCCATCTTCCCTGAGTTGCGCGAAGACGAGCAGCAGACGGTGGTGGCGGCGATTGCCGGGTTTCTGAGCTGAGCGGTAATCCATTCGCCGCAGTGAGAGGGACCGCCAGCTTCAGACAGGCAATCCGGTGACCTGGGTCGCCGGGGCGCAACTTAGCGGCGACCCTCGACGATCTTGGCCAGTGCGACGACGCGCGCCTGATTCCCATCTGCGCCCAGAATGCTGACCCCGAAGCCGCCCATGGAATCCAGAACACTTACGATGTAGCCTCCGCCCGTGAATGCGGCGCCTTTGATTCCCACTGCTTTCGACCCCAGCCCCTGCAACACGTCACCACCGGTTTGTTGCTGGGCCTCTATGGCCAACTGCATGTGCTGCGCATCGGCTAGCGTCACAATCACTTTGGTGTTGCCGCTCCCCAGCCATGTGCATCTGCCGAGGACGCCCGGGATGGCGCTTCCTGCATTGCCGCTGCCGACACTGAGTCCGGTTGCTTTGCTGATGTCTGCAGGAGTGAGCAGCGCGCAGGCATTTGCGTTCTGGGCGAGTAATGGCCGCGCGGCGCCAGCTGAAACCATGACGAGACCCAGCAATGCGAGACGAGAGATGATGTAGCGACGCATCTAAACTTCCTCCTGTTTCATGTGTTTGAGTGGTCACGCTCCCGGGCAGGCCGGTTGGAATTCCTGCATTGAAGAGAGCTTCCAGGTGGTGAACGTTATACAGTTGCGGGGTCTTCCCGTCAACGGAAACTGCGCTCCGCTCAGGCGGCTGCGCAGCTCACCGCGGGCCAACCCTTGCATGCCGTAGAATCAGCTTTGTATGAAGTGTCCTTATTGCGGCTTCGGGCAGGACCGGGTGGTTGACTCGCGTGAGAGCAAGGAGGCGGACTCCATTCGCCGCCGGCGCGAATGCGAGAAGTGCAACCGCCGCTTTACGACCTACGAGCGCATCGATGAAATCCCGTACATGGTCGTCAAAAAAGACGGACGCCGCGAGCGCTTTGACCGGCAGAAAGTCCTCAGCGGCCTGCTGCGCGCCTGCGAAAAGCGGCCCGTGCCCTCGATCAAGCTGGAGGCAATCGTGGACGCCACCGAAACCTTCCTCATGGAGGCGCCGGAACGCGAGCGCACCACCGGCGAAGTGGGCGAACTGATTATGAATCACCTGAAGGGCCTGGACACGGTGGCCTACATCCGCTTCGCGAGTGTCTACCGGGACTTCAAGGATGTGCGCGAGTTCAAGGAAGAGTTGGAAGGGCTGCTCGACAGCCACCGGACCACCAAAGGAAAAAAGTAACAACAAAGGACGAGGGATGGCAGAGACAAAGACGCACAAGGTTACGCTGATTCCAGGCGATGGCATCGGCCCCGAAGTCACGCAGGCGGTGGTTCGCATTCTGGAGGCGACCGGAGTCAAGTGGGAGTGGGAGCGCTTTGCCGCCGGCGCCGAGGCCTTCGAGATTTACGGCGAATACATTCCCTCGGACCTCTACGAGTCAATCACGCGCAACAAGGTGGCGCTCAAGGGGCCGGTGACGACGCCCGTGGGCGGCGGATTCAAGAGCATCAACGTCACGCTGCGCAAGAAATTTGATCTCTTCGCGAACTTTCGCCCCATCAAGAACCTGCCCGGCCTGGAAACCAAGTGGCCCGGCGTGGACCTGATCATCGTGCGCGAAAACACCGAAGGCGAGTATGTGGGCCTGGAGCACGAAGTGGTGCCCGGCGTGGTGGAGAGCATCAAGGTCATCACCGACAAAGGCTCCACGCGCATCGCCCAGTTTGCCTTTGACTATGCGCGCAAGCACGGCCGCAAGAAGATCCACTCCATCCACAAGGCGAATATCATGAAGCTCTCCGACGGCCTGTTTCTGCGCTGTGCGCGCAAAGTGTCCGAGGGGTTTCCTGACGTGCTCTATGGCGAGCACATCATCGACAACACCTGCATGCAGTTGGTGATGAATCCCTACCAGTACGACACGCTGTTGCTCGAAAACCTATATGGCGATATCGTGAGCGACTTGTGCGCCGGCCTTGTGGGCGGCCTGGGGCTGGTGCCGGGCGCGAACCTGGGACACGAGTGCGCCATTTTTGAAGCGGTGCACGGCTCTGCGCCCGACATCGCGGGCCAGAACATCGCCAACCCGACTGCACTGCTGCAGTCTGCCGTTCTGATGCTGCATCACCTGGACGAGGAAGCCGCGGCCAACAGAGTGCAGAAGGCGATAGAAACGGTCTACGCCGAGCGCAAAACGCTGACCCGCGACGTGGGCGGCCACGCCGGCACCAGCGAGTTCGCCGATGCCGTGCTGGCGGCGATGGGATGACGAGCCTGAACCACGGCTCAGGCGCTGGCGGCAATCGCCTGAGCCCACTCCATGGCCTCGCGATACGAGTCCGCCACAAATTGCTCTTCCAGGCCCAACTGCCGGCAGACCTTGACGACGACGCCCCATGAGCCCGCTTCCACTGCAAAGATGAGCGTGTAGATCGGTGCGAGCCGGCCTGCGTGGCCCAGCAGGAGCATATTGCTCTCAGGGTCCAGCGGCAGCTCTTCAAGCAGCGTGCCCATGGGCATCTCAAGAATCGCATCCATCAAAGACAAGAGACCGAGCAGAAACAGGTCGGAGTCGCCATGTTCGATGCGCGCGCCGAGCAACTCGCCGAAGCGGGCGCGCACGAGCGCAGAGAGCATCAAATCCGACGGCTGGTTCTGCGACACATCCAGGATGAGCGCAAGCCTGCACCAGCGGCGAAAATGCTCCTCGCCCAGAATCGTCAGCGCCTGACGGACCGAACGCACCTGGCCGCGAAGGCCGAGCGCGGCTGAGTTCAGGTAGCGCAGAAGGCGGTAATAGATCGCCGCATCGCGCTTGACGATGTCCTCCACTTCCTGCCAGTCCATGACCGGCTTGCAGACAGCCTTGAGCAGTTGCAGGCAGATCGCCAGGTTGGACGACACGCCCCGCGCGCGCAGCTTTTCCGGCTTGCGAAAAAAATATCCTTGAAAATAGCGAAAGCCGGCTTCCCTCGCCAGCTCAAAGTCCTCGCGCGTCTCCACGTTTTCGGCCACCATGCGGCAGTCTTTCCCGCGATAACGGGCAACAATCGTGGCGGCATCGTCACGGGACGCGCCCTGCAGGTCCACCTTGATGAAATCGGCGAAGTCCACCAGCGGCGCTCGCTTGTCT
>JAJYBT010000203.1 GCA_021778875.1 Acidobacteriota bacterium
CCGCGTGTAGCGGCTGGCGATGAAGTACGCGCCGGTGGCGAAGGCGAACGGGGCGGGCTCGTTCGAAGCGCAGAATGGAGCGGCTGCAAAGTTGTTGCGCAAGCTGCACCAGACAACGGCGAAAATCACGCAGGACTTCGAGGGCCGCTGGCACTTCAACACCTGCGTGGCGGCCATTATGGAACTGGTGAACGACCTGCAGGCGGCGGACGCTCAACTGGCCTCGGGGGAGATTCCCGCGCCGGTGGTGAGCGAACTGCTGCGCACGCTGGTTCTGCTGCTTGCGCCCTTCGCGCCTTATCTGGCTGCCGAGCTATGGGCGGAGTTTGGCGAGCAGGGAGATGTACGGCGCGCGCCCTGGCCCGTGAGTGATCCCGAGCTAGCGAAGGAAGACGAACTTGAAATTCCTGTGCAGGTCAACGGGAAGCTGGTGACCGTGGTGCGCGTGGCTGCCGATGTGGATCCCAAGGCGATTGAGGCCGCGGCTCTTGGCGACGAAAAGGTGCAGTCGCGCACGTCGGGCAAGACTGTGGCCAAGGTCATCCTGGTGCCCGGCAAACTGGTGAACCTGGTGGTGAGGTAGCATGGCGCAGCCCGTGCGGGGCACGCAGACGCTGGTGGATCAGATGGGGTGGGTTTTCCGGCGGCCTCTGCTCATCGCCATGGAGATAGGCTGGCGATGGCTTTTCGGCGTGCCGTTTCTTGTTGTGTGCCGACGGCAGGCCCGGCTGATTCTTGCGGCGCTTCCACCGGAATCGACCGGTCTGGGAAGCATCGATTTCCAGAACCCCTGGGTGGCGGCGGAGCAGATCGGCAGCGCATGGGTTCGTTACCTTCCGCATGTTACAGCGATTTCCTATTGGCTGGCGCCTTTGGCGACGCTGGCATGGATTCTGGTTTCGGGTCTGGGCCGGAGTCTAGCGCTCAGGCGTCTTGAGGCTGGAGCGCGCTTCAGGCCGCTGGCGATGATTGCGTTGCAGGGCGCGTGGCTCGCGCTCTTTGCTGTTGTTTTCTGGGGCTGGTTGCGCGCGCTGGGCTGGGTTGCCGCAACACACATTCGTGCAGGCTCAGAGCCGGCCCTGGTTGGCTTTTCCATCTGGACCATCTTTCTCTCGCTGGGCTTTTTTACGCTGTGGGCTCTGGTCAGCTGGCCCGTCACGGTCGCGCCGCTGCTCATGCTGCTTGAAGATGTTTCTCCGGGCTCCGCTCTGGCGCGCAGCCTTAAGCTTGGAAACCCCTTCACCGGCAAGCTGATGGAAATCAACCTGGTGATGGGCATCGTCAAACTGGCGCTGGTCGTGCTGGCCATGGTGTTGTCCGCTGCGCCTCTGCCCTTCAGTGACCAGTTGGGGCCGGATGCCATGCATGCAGTATGGGCTGGCGCCGTCGTCTTCTTCCTGGTGGCCAACGACTATTTTCAGGTGGTGCGGCTGAAGAGCTACGTTGAGTTCTGGCGGACGTTCCGCGGCGGAGAGCCTGCCGGATAGAGCCCTAAAAAATCCGCAGCCGGATGACGAGGTACTTCTTGGGATTTTCCCGCATGCCTCGAATCAGCTGTTGCGCCTCGTCCATGGTCTGGTCGGAGTGATCGTAGAGGGCGCGGTTCTGCACGAGCTGTCCCAGCGTTCCCTTGCCCTGATCGATT
This sequence comes from Acidobacteriota bacterium, assembly GCA_021778875.1. Next base: position 1,646 of record JAJYBT010000203.1, read on the forward strand.
CCGGTGAGGATGCTGTCCAGCCGGGTAATGGTGTCGTCGAGCTTTTGCGCAAAGGCGGGATCTTTGCTCAGCTTGCCCAGCGCTCCCTTGCCTTGATTGATTCCGGCCATCAACTCATTCATGTTGGCTACGGCCGAGTTCAGGTTGTTGTAGAGGGCGTCGTCGCGCAGCAGCTTGCCGGCGCTGCCCTTGCCCTCGTCCAGCGAGGTGGCAATACGGTCCAGCTTATCGACAGTGGAGCTGGCGTGTGTGTAGAGGGTGTCGTCGTTGACCAGCTTGCCCAGGGTTCCCTGGCCCTGGCTGATGTTGGCGGTGATTTTGTCAAGGTTATCGGCCACGCGGGTCAACTTGCGATAGAAGGTTGGATCGTTGATGAATGCGCCCATGCTGCCGCGCTTCGAATTCAGGGTGTCCACGAGCATTCCCAGCTTGCGCATCAGCGTGTCAATCTGTTCAATGGACACCTGGCTGGTGCGGATCACGTCCTGGAGGGTGGGCGAACCGGTGGCCTTAAGCTCGGCGCCGTCAACTGGATGTGGCCCTTTGGCCTGGCTGGAGTCGATGTCCACGTAGCTGTCGCCCAGCACGCCGGCCTGGGTAATAGCGGTGGTGGAGTCGGTGTGCAGATCTTCAAGATAGTTGGTTCCCACCCGCATCGTGACTTCCACGGGGTTGGGGTTGCGCTCGGGGACCACGCGAATCCGAATGACGTTGCCGATGGTCACGCCCTCCAATGTGACGGGCGCGCCCTTCTTCAGTCCGGAGGCGTTCTCAAAGTATGTGCGGAGCACCAGTTTGCGGGCCAACAGTCCGCCCGAGGAGGCAGACAAAAGAAAGATGAGAAACACCAGAACGGCCATAGCCGCCAGGACCAATGCGCCAACTCTGAGCTGTGACCACTGAATCTCTTTGCGGCTTGGCACGGCATTCCCCTTGCAGCGGTGTACCGGTTGGTTTACCTCAACGCCTTGAGAATAGCAGAAAGGGCAGGGGTTAATGGGCGGTTTCCATGCGCTGGCTGCCTTACTGAAGTCGTAAAACAATCGCCATTTTCGCCCCTGCGGGAGCACGAGTTCGCCGGGCGCAGAACACGGCGCAGGATGGCCATCCGATGGCAGGTTGTTTAATTCTATGCAGTTACCGGGCCGCTAACGCTCATCCTCCAGCACCACGCTGGCCATGGCCAGGTCGGCGGAGTGGGTAATGGACAATGCGCCATGCGCCACGCCCAGGCGGGCGGCAATCTCGCGGGCACGTCCGTGAAAGCGGAGCGTGGGCCTTTCGCCGCGCTCGCGCACCACCTCAATCTCAAGCCAGTTCACCCCGCGGGCAATACCGGTACCCAGCGCCTTGGCTGCGGCCTCCTTGGCTGCGAAGCGTGCTGCCAAGCTCTCGGCGGCCTTGCGCTTCCGCAGGCAGAAAGCCTGCTCCGCGGGCGTATACACGCGATCAAGAAACCGCTGCCCGTAGCGCTCCAGCGACTGCTGGATGCGAGCAATTTCAATCAAATCAATGCCGGTGCCGAGGATCATGCTGTCTATGAAGCTACATCATCCGCACTGGTTTGTGAGCGGAGGATGTATCAAAGGCGGGCAGCGCCGTTTGACTCCAGCACATTCTTCAAGCTCCCGCCCGGCCCTCCGATGATGACTTTGTGAGACAAGCTTGTGTCACAACCCGTGACGAAGTGCAGGCCGGCCCGACTCCCTGGGCCGTGCAGTTGTGGGCGCTCTCAGTGGACGAGCCCAGCCATCTGGTTCAAACACTTACCGGGGCGATTCTGGGATGCGGTGGCTGGGTGCTCAGCCGCAGCGCCAGCGACGCCGGCCTGGTAAGCCTGCTGTTTGAGTTTGAACGCCGGGCCTGCATGGACATCTACAGCGTGCTGATCGGCGCGGGGCTCGAATTGAGCCAGAGCGGCCACCTCCGCCTGACTGACCTGTGCCAGTGTACCCGCCTCCATCCACTGGAGTGCGGCGAGGAGATTGCCAGCATTGACATCGAGATCCAAACCTCCCCGGTCGAGGTGGCAGATACTCGCGCCCCCCTGCCGGTTTAGAAAGCCAGCAACACTGTCGCCTTTACTTGCCCGCGTAGGGATCTGGAACGTATCGGGCGCTGTCAATCCAGGCGGAGTAGATCATGTCGCGTAACATGCTGGCCCCGGCGGCCAGGCGCTCGGCGGCAAACTCGCGCGAATCGGCCGAGCCGGCGCCCACAAATCCCCCAGCTTTCTCCAGTTGATAGACCTCTTCCACATACGTGGCAGAGTGGCGAAGGTAGTTCACATAGGCGTCGAAAATACCCCCCTGGACCGGGTGGGGCGGGGTCATCCGGGCCCGCACCTCGGGCATGTGGATGTTTGCACCGACAAACGGCCCCTCGAATTGCCAGTGAATCCGGTGGGAGGTGGTGTAACCGTCGGGGTTGGGACCAACCCAGCCGTTGTACTGGATGGTTGTGTGCAAGGGCTGGGAGCCGTCGCCGACGTAATGGCCCAGCCAGCCTGCATAGAAAATGACAGCCTGTTCCACGGGGCGGGTGTCCTGGTTGGTTGCGGCGAGGTGGCGATACTCGCGCAGGGCAGCCTTGAGCCGCTCCCACACCTCGGTGGCCTGCCATGGCTGGAGACCTATCTTATCCGGATTCTCGTGGGCCGCAAAGACTTTGGCCTCAAAGACAAGGCGGCGGCGCGGCAGGGGCCCGAGCGCGTCGGCCGGCTCCAGGTCGATGAAATGCTCGGGGGCCTGCGCCGCGTTCAGCTCCGGCTCGGCAGGCGAGCGCCAGCGGTCCGGCTCGGGGCCAAGATATTCAATTTCGTTCATCGCCGGCTCGCTGCGCAGAAAGGAGGGCACGTCGGCAGGCAGGCAGCTGATGGCCAGCCGGTTGATCATGCGATGGCCTTCGTTACCCCAGGCCCTGGCCGAAGTCGGCTGGACTAGAAGGCATGTCAAGGCAAGAAGGGCCACGGTGCCAGAGCGGGATGGCATTCGAAGGCAGGACATGACGCCAGTATACGGTTGCGCTGGGCGAGCCGGGCGGACCTCAGGCTCACTCCTCTAAAGCCCTGGAAAGGGCCGGGGCCACTGCGGAAGCCCTGTGGGCCGGCGTCGTGCCGTTCGGGGTTCAATGTTGCATTTTCCCCGCAAGATAAGCGTCAAAATTACCCCAGGTGTGGCAGGATAGGCTTTGCAGAGCCCTGTGCGTTCAAGGCCAACGGCTGCGGAGCCTCCACGAGAAATCGGAGCCAGGCGTGCCCCGGTGGATGTATTCTCGCAGGATGGTGCGATCGCTTTGAAGGAAGCCCCTCATTCCTTTTCTGCAACTTGACGCTTCGGCGCGTATTCTGGAAGTCCACTCTACACGGCGAATCTGGCGCGGCCAGGCTGCGGCTGTCAGGTGCGGGGGATCGAGAAGACGGGTGCGGTAAAACGAAGGCGGGGGAACGGCGAAGGAATGGAGACAAGCGGAGCCCGACAACTGAAAAAAGCGGCGCGCAGCACATCTCCGTCCACGTGGTCTGCGCTGGCTGTGCTTGCCCTGGCGATGGCCGCAGGCGGAATCACAGCGCGCCTGGAAGCTGGACCGCGGTTCGACTGGCTGCTGCTGATGACCGCCATGGGGTTGACCGCCGCGGTCGCCATGCGGTTGCTGGCCGACAACGCCGCAGAGCGCGAGGCCGCAGCGCGCTATCAGGGCGACCCGCTTCGCGACCTGCTGGATTCGGCGGGCTCCGCCATTGTGTCCGTTGGCATGGACGGCCGTCTGGCTTATGTGAATCCCGCGGCCGAAAGAATGTTGGGCTATTATGCCGCTGAACTCGTAAACCAGTCGAGCCCCGCGAACCTTCTAGCGCCGGGTGAGACGGAGCGCCTGGCTGCGGAAATACAGAAGCTGTGTGGTATTGAAAAAGCCGCCGGGCAAACTGCCAGCCCGCTCGAAACATTTCAGGAAATTGTTCGCGCGCTGCCGCCGAGCCAGATTCCCGCCATTGAAACGCAACTTCAGCGCAAGGATGGCGCCCTGACGCCCGTCCGGCTGAGCCTGTCTGTGTTGCGTAACAGCTTTGGCGAAGCGACCGGACTCGTTGTGGTGGCCCAGGACCAGAGCGCGGATGCACGCAAGGATCTGCTGAAGCGCGATTCGCAGGACCGCTACCGGGATGTGTTCGAGAACTCCACCGAGATGATCGCCACACTGGACCTGACGGGCAGGTTCATGTATGTAAATCCTGCGTGGAAACAATGCTTTCAGCAGGTTGATGGTGCGGCCGAGCACGAATTCT
>JAJYBT010000204.1 GCA_021778875.1 Acidobacteriota bacterium
TGCAGTTACAGGATCCGGGGTGCCCCATTCATGCCGCGCCCTTCGCGGCATGGGTGGGAAACCTCAAACCCCCACCCCGCCCGACCTCCCAGAAGGGCACGAACCCCCTTGTCAACACCCCAAATCCCCAGCCATCCTCTAACCCACTGAAAACAAACAGAAAAATCCCGCACCCCAACGTGCGAACAATTTCCGCCCATTTCGCTAACCTTGAAGCATGCCGAACCACAGCCAGCAGCCATGAGCGAGAATCGGACAGGCAAGGGGGTACCCCCACCCCCCCCTAAATATTTTTCTTTTCCACAGAAATCGTGCGAAAAATTACACGGTGCTGTGAAATATCTACACTCGCTTGTCTAATCCCGAATAGGAGAGGGTTGCTAACCTTTAATTACGCCGGTCACCATCTCCACAAAGGCCCGATGCACGCGCCGGTCGTGCGACAGCTCCGGGTGGAACGTCGCCGCCAGTGTATTACCCTGGCGAACCAGCGTCGGGAAGCCCTCGCGCCGTGCCAGCACCTCTACCGCGTCGCCCACGGCCACAATCCGCGGCGCCCGGATGAACACCATCTCCAGCGGTCCGCCCGGCAGACTCGTCTGCTCCGTCACAATGCTGGAGTCGATCTGCCGCCCATAGGCGTTGCGCTCCACCACCGTGTCCATCACCGCCAGCGAGCGCTGGGCCGGGTTCCGCACCTCGCGCGCCAGCAGAATCGCTCCCGCGCATGTTCCAAACACCGGGTGGCTCGCGCAGAACTCCTTGAGCGTCTCAAAGAAGTGCCGCTTCTCCAGAAACTTCAGCATCGTGGTGGACTCGCCACCGGGCAGAATCAGCCCATCCAGGCTCGCCAGCTCTTCCGGCTTGCGCACCTCCACGGGCACAGCGCCGGCTTCTGCCAGCGCCTCCGCGTGGGCTGCATAGTCTCCCTGGATCGCAAGTACGCCGATGCGCGGCAATGCGCGTTCCTGGCTCAACCGATGTTCTCCTGTCGAGGTCGTGGCCGTTACCAGCCGCGTGTCTGCAAAAGCTGCGACTCTTCAAGAGCGGCCGCGGCCAGACCCTTCATCGTCCCCGTCACCAGCTCAGAGACTTCGGCAAGAATCTTCGGGTCGTTGTAGTGCGTCGTCGCAATCACAATCGCCTTCGCGCGCGACACCGCCTCCTCGCGCTCCTTGGCATCATTCTCCACATCCAGCGGAGTGGCGCGCTCCTTCATAAAGATGCCCGATCCTACAAAGATCGCTTCCGCGCCCAGCTGCATCATCAGCGCCGCATCCGCCGGCGTCGCAATGCCACCTGCGGAGAAGTTCGGCACCGGCAGCTTGCCCGCCTGCGCCACCATGTGCACCAGCTCATACGGAGCCTGCAACTCCTTCGCCGCCAGGTAGAGCTCCTGCTCCGTCAGCACCGTCAACTGGCGCATCTCGCGCGTAATCTGGCGCATGTGCTGCACCGCGTGCACCACGTCGCCCGTGCCCGCCTCGCCCTTCGTGCGGATCATCGCCGCGCCCTCGGCAATACGCCGCAGCGCCTCGCCCAGGTTCCGCGCGCCGCACACAAACGGCGTCGTAAACGCATGCTTGTCGATGTGGTGCGCTTCGTCCGCCGGCGTCAGAACCTCGCTCTCGTCGATGAAGTCCACACCCAGCTCCTGCAGAATCTGCGCCTCGGCAAAGTGCCCAATCCGCGCCTTCGCCATCACCGGAATCGAGACCGCCTGGATAATCTCCTTGATCAGGCTCGGCTTGGCCATCCGGGCCACGCCGCCCTCCGCGCGAATCATGGCCGGCACGCGCTCCAGCGCCATCACTGAGGTGGCGCCCGCCTCCTCGGCAATCCGCGCCTGCTCCACGTTCATCACGTCCATGATGACGCCGCCCTTCAGCATCTCTGCCAGGCCCACTTTCAGGCGCAAACCCGTACCTGCAACACTCTTGTTTCCATTCGCTTCTGCCATCTTCTTATGACCTCGATTCAGGACTGCATGCGGGCCTCAAAACCCGCCCTGCCTCTCTTCGGCAACAACTATCAGTGTAGCAGCGAAGACATGTACGGTAACGACCGGAAACAAACGCGTTTTCCTCTCACTGCAATCCTTAGCGTATTCCAATCTTTCTGTCCCAACTCTGGTCAGTCGCTTGCACACTTCCATCGGCATGGACACACTTGACCCGATTGCTGCGCTGTCCCTGCAGGTCTCCGCGTCCAGGGCCCCAGTTACCACCCGTGGAACTCACCCTTCCGTCACAAACCGCTCCACGCGCCGTGCTGCAGCTGCGAACCTGCCCGCAGCGCTCGGCAGCGAACGCGAGAACGTTCTTCTGGAGCACCTCCCCATCGTGCGCTATCTGGCGCGACGCATCCATGAGCGGCTCCCTCAGCACGTCGATTTAGAAGACCTGGTATCGGCGGGCGTGTTGGGCCTTATGGATGCCCTGAACAAGTTCGATCCGGCACAGAAGGTACAGTTCCGTAGTTACGCCCAGTTCCGCATACGTGGCGCAATTCTCGATAGTCTGCGCTCGCTCGACTGGGGGCCGCGCGAGCTGCGCCGCAAGGGCCGCGCCATCGAGGAGGCGATCCGCGTCCTGACTGCGCGGCTGAAACGGCCACCATATGAGGAAGAGATTGCCGCCGAGCTGGCTCTCGACCTCGAGGCCTATCATCAGCTTCTCGGCGAATTGAAGGGCCTTGAGATTGGCACGCTGCATGCCGAGCGCAACGAGGACTCCGGCGAGGAAGAGTTGATCTACGTGCAGTGCCGGCCGGAAGAGGATCCGCTCTTTCTCTACCTGCGCGGCGAGCTTGAAGAGCGGCTGACGTCGGCCATCGTCGGGCTGCCGGAGCGTGAGCGGCTGGTGATGACGCTCTACTACTTTGAAGAGATGACCATGCGCGAGATTGGCCTGGCGCTTCGCGTTGTCGAGTCGCGCGTTTCGCAGATGCACGCCTCTGCGGTCGTGCGCCTGCGCACGGCCCTCGGAGACTTTGCCGCCAGAGGCCGGGCGGCTTCCGCGCACAGAAAGGGATTTCCCGCGTACCACGCGGTCCGGCCGGGCAAGTGCTAGCGGCAAAAGATTAGAAAATTCCAAGGAGGCATGTTCCGAGTCCCATTCGATGCGAGCGCTCAGCAACGGCTAGAGAAAAAAAGACCACTGCCGATAATCAAGCCGTGGAGATAGCTCAATGGGCAATCGTAATACCGCTGATTCGTTCCCCGATCGGCTCCCGGAGCGATTTATGGAAGGCTTTCCAGATCCGTTTCCAGACCGGTTGAAGACCACGCACGCCTCGTCCGCATTCGGTGCGGCTTCTTCGTACAAACAATCTGCCCCGTGCGCCGACCGCTCGTCCGCACGCAAGGCGACTTTTGCCTATGGCGCCGCGCTGCTTACAGATCCGGAGCCGCAAGACTCCGTGCGTGCCGCCAAAGTGGCGGAGGTGCGGGCAGCGCTCGCCGCTGGCACGTACCATGTCTCAGCCCAGGCCGTAGCCGGCAAGCTGCTCGATGCCATGCTCGCCGGCAGGCGCTCCGCGGACAGCTGACGCGCGGCGATCAAACAGAAGTCGTGTATGCGCGCCGCCGATTGCTCCATCCAGCGCGACGCGAAGCAGGGTGAATCCGTCTATACTCAAGTCGAAAGGATTCGCCTTGCTCGCCCCTTTGCGCTTTCTCTGGAACGCAACCCGCGGCCATCGTCTCACGCCCTGGCGGAGCGAGTATCTTCGCTGGCGTGTCGAAACCTATTCGGGCAAGCGCGCAGAGACGCTGCGGGCAAAAGATATCTTCGGTTTTGTATGGACCAACCGCTGGGAGCTTCTGAACTTTCTTCTCTGGACCCGGCAGTTGGATCAGGCGGCGCGCAAACGGGATGCATAAGCACACACGGTCCCATTCCGGCGCGATGCAGCACAGTACAGCAACTTCCGCTCTTCCGCTCCGCAGAAATACGTTGCGTTGTCTGCGCGTCTGCACAGCCCTGTTCTTCTTCGCCGCAATCGCAGGCGCGCAGCAGTTGCCGCCGGCGGAGCCGCCCATGCCCATGCACGGCAATCAAGCGGACACGCCTACCATCCGCGTCACCACCACAGAGGTTCTTGTTCCCACGCTCGTGGAAAAGCGCGATGGCAGCATCCTCTACGGCCTGAAGCCGAGCGATTTCGTCGTGCAGGATGATGGCGTCCCGCAAAAGATCCAGGTGCAGCAGGAGATGGATACCGCTCCTGTTTCGCTCGTCGTAGCCGTGGAGGAGGGAGGCGCCAGCGTGCTCGAGTTTGACAAGCTGGCCCGCCTGGGGCCACTTCTCGATCTCTTCCTCGCGGATCCGCGCAGCCAGGCGGCCCTCGTCGGCTTTGATTCCAAGCCGCACCTCATTCGCGATTACACGCACTCCGGCGAAGAACTGAATCAGGACCTTCGCACCCTGGAGCCGGGCGATGGCGGCGCCGCGATTCTCGACACGGTCAGCTATGCGGTTGACCTGCTGGAATCGCAGCCGAAGGAGTTCCGTCGCGTGCTCTTGCTCATCAGCGAGGAGCGCGACCACGGCAGCAAGCACGCAAAGCCCGCACAAGTCGTTCAAAAGATAGGTCGTTCCGATGTCCTTGTTTTAAGCGTGTCCTTCTCGCCATCTCGCGCCGAGCTCTTGCACGACGTCAAGGATTCCGGCGACGACCGCACCCTGAATCTGGTATCGACCCTCGTGATGGCCGTCAAGGCCTTCAAGAAGAATGTGGCCAGGGAAGTGGCCCTGATGAGCGGCGGCGAGTACACCACGTTCACCGGAGACAAGCGGTTTGAGCAGCGCGTCGTGGATGCGGCCCGGCACGTGCGCAACCGCTATCTCATCACCTTCAGCCCCTCGAATCCCACGCCCGGTCTGCACACGATTCGCGTCAGCACCACGCAGGACTACGGCGCGCGCATCGTGGCCCGTGCTAATTACTGGATCCAGCAGCAACAGTGACACCCGCCGCCGTAAGGCTCAGAGACAAAGTAGGTTCCAGCCGCTTTCCACAAATGGCGCCACGGCCGCATTCATGGTAATCTCACTGTAGACACTTAAGAGTGGACTGAGAACGCTAGAGGAGTAACACACGACGTGTTGGCGACTGCAAAGAAAACCGAACTGATTGAACGCTTCCGCACCCACGAGTCGGATACCGGCTCTCCGGAGGTCCAGATCGCAATTCTGAGTGAGCGGATTGGCGAGCTGACGGAACACTTCAAGACTCACAAGAAGGACCACGCTTCCCGGCGCGGCCTCCTGATGCTGGTCAGCAAGCGCCGCCGTTTGCTGGATTACCTGAAGACCCACGACACGGATCGTTACCGCGACGTGATCTCCAAACTCGGTATCCGCAAGTAATCAGAAAGCAGACTTTGACCCGGAAGCGCCCAGACCGGAAACTGGTCACGGCCGCCGTTCTTCACAGAACCCGTGGCCTTGGTGTACCTGGCGAGCCACACCGGATGCCAGGGCTTGCGCTGAGTTATCGACTCAGCCAGGCCCTGTTGTTCATGCTGGCAAAACGTGTTTCCGCGCGCGGATCAGAGTTATCCGCAGCCACGCATGCAGCCAGCTTCATCCCACCCGCAGGCGACTTCCTTCTACAAGTTTCCCAAGTGAACAATACGAAACGAGGACTCTATGTCTACCAAGCATGAAGTAGCCGTCGAGCTTGCCGGCGGCAAGCGTCTGGTCATTGAGACCGGGCGCATGGCCAAGCAGGCCTCAGGTGCCGCCCTGGTCACCCTGGGCGATAGCGTGGTGCTGGCAACCGCAGTCGCTTCTTCCGATCCGCGCGAGGGCATCGACTTTTTCCCGCTCACAGTCGACTACCGCGAGTACGCCTATGCCGGCGGCCGCATTCCCGGCGGATTCATCAAGCGCGAAGGCCGTCCCAGCGAAAAAG
>JAJYBT010000205.1 GCA_021778875.1 Acidobacteriota bacterium
CACGCTGCGCATCGACTTCACTGAGGGCTGGGCGCAGCATCCGCTGCTGGCGGAGGCCTTTGCCGAGCGGCTCCGCGCGGCGATGGTGCGGCTCATTGCGGAGACAGGCGCGCCGACGCCCGTGCTCTTCACGGCGCACAGCGTTCCGTGCCGCACGATTCAGACGCCAGCGGCCAGCGAGGGCCAGCCGCGCCTGTGGCCGGGCGAAGGCGCGGACCCTTACGCACAGGAAGCCAAGCACACGGCGGAACTGGTGGCTGCGCGCGTGCCTGAGATTCCGCAGTGGTGGTTTGCCTTCCAGAGCCAGGGCGCGAGCGGCGGCCCGTGGATAGGCCCCACGGTTGAGGAGACGCTGGAGGCCATCGCTGCCGCAGGCGTGAAGACGCTGCTGCTTCACCCCATCGGCTTTCTCTGCGACCATGTGGAAATTCTCTACGACGTGGACATTGCGTTTCGGAAGTATGCGGCCAGCCGGGGCATTCGCCTGGAGCGGCCGGAGTCGCTGAATGCCTCGCCCACGCTGGCTCGTTGTGTCGCTGACCTGGCGCGGCAGGGCCTGGCGCGGCTGCAGGGCTGAAGAGCGCCTTCTCGCATCAAGAGATCGAGTCGGAGGCAAGCCGAAACGATGCGTTACATCGAAAGTGGGATAAGCCAATTACCGTAGTGCTGCGCTCTTCATTGGTTCTCGATTTCGATCACGGCTTCACCCTGTAGGATTCTTTCAATTGCTCCTAGTCGCGCCGCGCATGTCAGGCAGATAAGCGCGGATTTGCTGAATGATTGATTGAGTTTCAATAGCCTTGGCGTACGTCCACGTTTCTTCAAGATTGCGGTACGGCCGCCCGCCGCAGCGAGGGTTGCTGCCGGGAGTGCAGCGCGGCAGGTATGCGCAGCGCCGGTTCGCTCTTGAAGTTCGCTTCCGTCGCACATGGCCGTGAAAGGGTCGCCAGTGCAGCGCAGTCGTGCTTCCAGAATCGCAAATGATATTCCTGACAGTCCGTGTGCAGACTGCGGTAACCGGCATCTTCGCCGGCTTCCGCGCAAAGGCTTTTTGAAGGGCAAACTCCTGGCTTTTTTCGGCTACTACCCGTGGGAATGCCCCGTCTGCAGGCGAACCGAGCACTTTCGCAAGCGCGGCAGCCATCTGGGCAAGAGCGTCCGTGCGGTTCAGCAGAGCAGCCGGCCGGCCTGATTCTTTCTTTAGAATGCGATCACTATAATGCGGGAAACAGACCCCCGTATCTCAGGAGATTCCCGTGTTCCGCATTCCTATCCTGCTTCGCCCAGCCATTCTTGCCCTTGCCGCGCCCGCATTCGTGGCAGCCATTCACGCTCAGACTGCCGCACCCGCACCTGTGCCTGCGCCGCCCACCGTCTACGTCAAGGCCGGCCATTTGTTTGACGCCACCAGCGATAGCCTGCGCGAGAACGTCGTTCTCGTCGTGGAGGGCGAGCGCATCACGCGCGTCGCGCCCTTTGCTGAAGTCGCAATTCCCGCCGGAGCCACTGTCGTGGATCTCTCCAAAGACTGGGTGCTGCCCGGTCTCATCGACTGCCACACGCATCTTGAAGCGCGCGCCGACCACTACAACCCCATCTGGGATGTGCGGGAGACGCCGTTCATGGGCGGCTTCAACGGTGTGGTGAATGCCAATAAAACGCTGCAAGCCGGATTCACAGGCGTGCGCGATGTGGGCTCGCAGCCGTTCTTTGCGGTGGATCTGCGCAAGGCCATCGATGCGGGCGATTTTCCCGGCCCGCGCGTCGTGGCCAGCGGTCCGGCTATTTCCATCACCGGCGGCCATGGCGACATGAATGGCTTTGCGCCGCCTGTCCAGAACATGATGTATCCGGCGGAGCGCGACTTTGAGCTTGCGGACGGGCCGGAAGAGGTGCGCCACGTGGTGCGCGAGCAGGTGAAGTATGGCGTGGATGTGATCAAGATTCTGGCCACGGGCGGAGTGCTTTCGGCGGGGGACAAGCCCGGTGCCGAGCAGATGACTTTCGACGAAATGAAGATGGCCGTGGACGAGGCGCACCACGCGGGCCGGAAGGTGGCCGCGCACGCGCATGGAACCGAGGGCATCAAGGACGCAATCCGCGCGGGGGTGGACTCCATTGAGCACGGCAGCCTGATTGATGCCGAGGGTATTGAGATGATGAAGGCGCATGGCACCTATCTCGTCGCCGACATCTACAACGACGACTACATTCTGGGCAAGGCCGTGGAGTTTGGCCTGCCGAAGGAGAATGTCAACAAGGAAAAGATGGTGGGCCGCCTGCAGCGCGAGAACTTCGCCAAGGCCGTGGCAGCGGGCGTGAAGATTGCCTTTGGCACGGACGCCGGCGTGTATCCGCACGGCGACAATGCAAAGCAGTTCCACTACATGGTCAAGTTCGGCATGACGCCGGCGGGGGCGATCCGCGCGGCGACGTCGTCAGCGGCTGATTTGCTTGGCCGCTCGCAGGACGTAGGCACGCTGGAAAAGGGCAAGTATGCCGACCTGATCGCCGTCAGCGCCAATCCGCTGGACCGCGTGGAGGTGCTGGAGCACGTCGCGTTTGTGATGAAGGGCGGCAAAGTCTACAAGGACGAGCTGGGTGCGGCGAAAGCGGCGGAGTAAGTCGCGCAATCCTATGCCGGGGAGTACTCCCGGCATAGCTCCTTGAGTTATCGCCGCAACATATTTTTTGCGATGAACAGCACATTGGCCGGGCGCTCGGCCAGCCTTCGCATGAAGTAGGGGTACCACTCGCGCCCGAAGGGCACATAGACGCGCACGTTGTAGCCCTCTGCGATCAGCTTGCGCTGCAGGTCGCGGCGTACGCCATAGAGCATCTGAAACTCAAAGCGGCTGGGAGCAATGCCATGCTGACGGGCAAAGGACTTTGCGGCGGCAATCATGGCTTCATCGTGCGTGGCGAGGCCGTGGTAAATGGGGCTCTGCAGCAGTGTCTGGCTTAGCTGGATGTAGCTTGCATCTACATCGGCCTTGCGCGGAAAGGCTACGCTGGCGGGTTCTTTGTATGCGCCTTTGCAGAGCCGCACGCGGATGCCCTCGGCGATGAGCTGCTCAATGTCGGCCCTGGAGCGGTAGAGATAGGCCTGAATCACGATGCCGATTGCATCACGCAGGTCAGGGAGCGCGTGGAGACGGCGCACAATATCCAGCGTCACCTGCGTCAGCGACGAGTCTTCCATGTCAATGCGCACAAAGCTGCCGGTGGAGTGCGCGTGCTGCGCCAGGCTCAGGGCAATGCTCTCGGCCAGCGCCGGATCGAGCGTGAGCCCCATCTGCGTGAGCTTCACGCTGATGTTGGAGTTCAGCTTGCGTGCGGCAATCAGGTCCAGAAGCTGGTGGTAGACATCGGCTGCGCGGTGCGCCTCTGTCTCTGACGTGACGCTTTCGCCGAGCGAGTCGAGCGTCACAGACATGCCCTGCCTGCTGACAGCCTCTGCCACGCGCAGGGCGTCTTCAATTTCCATGCCGGCGATGAAGCGGGAACTGAGTTTTGTGCCGATGCTGGAGCGCTCAAGAAAGCCGCGCAGATGACGGTTGCGGGAAAGGGCGATGAAAGCCGAACGTAAAACGGGCATTGGCAATCCTGCCGGAAAGAGCGCTGGCCGAGCTGCTCAAGAACCGGAAGAAACAGTTTCGCACAAGAAGGCGAGGCATGGCTGCAAGGGGCCAAGGAGGGGTGATGCAGGTCACAGTGAGGCGCTGGCGACCGCGCTTTGCCTCACTCCACGCGGAACAATGCGCATCCATGCGGTGGAAGTTCGACGTGCAGTGCCTTTGCGGCGGGGATGTGCTTTTCATTCCAGACATCGAAAACAGCGTGAGCTTTTGCGGGCAGGTGGAACAGCATCCACGGCAGGTCGGAGCTGGTTGGGTTGTCTTCCAGGTTGAAGACGGCAAGATAAGTCTTTGGATGCGGGCCGCCGGTGCGCGCGTACCAGTAGCGCTCAGGGAAAGAGCCCGCCAGGTTGCCGCCCGTTGGCGTGAGGCCCGGGCCGCTCTCGACCGCTGTCTGATTCATATCGAGCACTTCCTTGTTGCTCATCAGGGAGCGGGTAAAGTCGTCGAGGCGGGTCAGGTTCGCGCCCATGATGAGCGGCGAGCGGGAGATGGCCCACAGGGTGAACTCGGTGCGCTGCTCGTCGTGCGTCAGCCGCGACTGGCGCGGCTGGCCCCAGCCGGGATGCGGCGTGAGCGAGCCCTCGGGCAGCATGTCGTCGTCCGGCCAGTTGCCGGGTTTGAAGTAGGGAGCCCATTGGGCCAGGCGTTCAAAGGCATCGCGCACGCCAAATGGAAACTCGCTGGCGCCGGGCTTGTGCTTCGGCGCCCAGACGTCCCAGTGATCGTCTGTGATGCGCCACATCTGCGCGTACTTTGCCACTTCAGCCGCATGGGCCAACTGGGTGGGGCCGGGCGAGAGGCTGAGCACGATGGGCCGGCCTGTTTTGCGGATGGCTTCGGCAATCTGGCGAATCTCGGTGGGCCGGTAGGGATGGTCAGAGATGCAGTCCACCTTGATGAAGTCCAGACCCCAGCCGGCGTAGAGCTTGAGCATGGAGTCGTAATATGCCTGCCCTGCGGCGTTGTCTCGGACGCCGTAGTTGCCCTCGTCCCACGGGCAGGTCTCGGTGGTGTCGGCCGCGTCCTGCGCGTGGAAGCTGGAGCCTGCGACGGGCAGGTTGTCCTTCACCACCTGGCGGGGAATTCCGCGAATGATGTGGATGCCGAACTTGAGCCCCTGCGCGTGAACCCAGTCTGCCAGAGGTTTGAAGCCGGAACCATTGGCTGAAGAAGGGAAGCGGTCCAGCGCCGGAATCAGGATGCCGTTGGCATCCCAGACGTACTTGCGCGCTTCCACGGTATTGGCGAAGGGATCCTGCATGTACCAGCCCTCGTCGATGACGGAGTACTGCCAGCCGTACTGCTTTAGGCCGGCCAGCACCGTGGTGTTGGCGCGGTAGTCTGCCTCGTCGATGGTCAGCCCATAGGCGTCCCAGCTGTTCCAGCCCACCGGCGGGGTGGGAGCCAGGTTCTGCGCGGGCACTGAGAGGGCGCAGCAGGCGAGGACGGCAAAACAGGCGGCGAGGCGCAAACCGAATCGAAACATGGGTAAAGCTATACCACAACCCCGCTTGCGGCGGCACCTGGGTGCAACGGCCCCAGTGTCCCGTTTTGGGCGCCTTGCACAAATAAGGATGCGTTCCGTTCCCCGCTCGACCTATAATGCAGTCGAAGAATCCAACACAGCTGCCAGATGCCCATCCCCGACACCTGCAACTGAGGAGAGCACAATGTTCAAGCCGTTCCTGCTCCTTTCCGCGGTTGTTCTGTTTGAGATTGCCGCGGCGCCCTCACAGGCGCTTCCACCGCAAGCGACCCATGCCAGACCGTCCGCGAAGACGGCTGCGGCTCCTTCCGGACCGACTCCTGCGCAGGCTGAGGCACAGGCCATGGACAAGGCCAAAAAGCTCTACGCCATTGACTGCGCGCTTTGTCACGGGGACAAGGGCGATGGCAAGACGGACGTGGCCAAAGACATGCAGTTGACGCTTTCCGACTGGACCGACTCCAAGTCGCTGGCGGGCAAGCAGGACCAGGAGCTGTTCGACATCATCCGCAAGGGCAAGGACAAGATGCCTCCCGAGGCCGAGGGTCGCGCGACGGATGATGAAGTGAAACACCTCGTCAAGTACATTCGCAGCATGGCAGCGGCGGCAGGCGCGGCCCCGGCAGCCACGCCAGCGGCAGAACCAGCGGCTCCTTCTGCGACGCCGCCGGCCGCCACGCCGCCAGCGCCTAACAGGTAGCTCCATATCTCCCATTTGTGCCTCAACTTTGCGGCAGAAATGGGGCCGTACGCACGCAGGTCTTCCAGTTGCCGAGA
>JAJYBT010000206.1 GCA_021778875.1 Acidobacteriota bacterium
CGTGCCGGGGCGGCACAACGTGCTCAACGCCACGGCTGCGGTGGCGATTGCGCACCAGCTCGAAGTGTCCGGGGAGCGGATCGCCGAAGGGCTCAAACGCTTTCGCGGCGTGGACCGGCGCTTTCAACAGCGCGGCCATGTGCGCGGCGTTACCGTGGTGGACGACTACGGCCACCATCCCACGGAGATTCGCGCCACGCTGGCCGCGGCGCGCGAGTGCGGCCATGTCCGCGTGCACGTTGTCTTCCAGCCGCACCGGTTCACGCGCACCCGCGATCTGCTGGATGAATTTGCGGGCGCGTTCGTGGATGCCGATACGGTAACGGTGCTGCCCATCTACGCAGCCAGCGAGGAGCCGATTCCCGGCGTGACGGCGGAACTGCTGGCCGGCAGGATTCAAGGCCCGCGCGTGCAGTTTGCTGCGGATTTTGCCGCGGCGACTGCAGCGGTGGTTGGCGAAGCGCGTCCGGGAGACCTGATCCTGACGCTCGGCGCGGGAAGCGTGAGCCAGCTTGCTACGCAGATTCTGACGGCGCTCGAAGCCGCCTGAAAGCGGACCGGCGGCGCTTCGCCGTCATGCTTCATCGCTCCTGCTCAAACGGTTTACCAATTGCCGCAGCCCTGCTATGATGCGGCGGGCAAGATTTTGCTTGCCGCAAGGAGCGGGTATGGCGAAGAGTTCACGCAGGTTTTTCTTGAAGGCGGCGTCCGCAACGGCCGCGGCAATGGCAGTTGCAGGCAGGGTTCCGGCCGGGGCTGGAGAGACCGGCGCGGCGGGGCCGGTGAAGGTGTGGGGCACCTTTCGTGACCGGCGATATGCCGGGCTGGAGCCGCTTGCGTGGAAGCCTGCGACGCACGTGATGGCCGATGCGATTGCACTCGATCCAAAGGTGACCCGGCAGGAGATGCTGGGTTTTGGCGCGGCCATGACGGATGCCACATGCTACGTGCTGAGCCGCCTGCATGACGATGAGCGCGCGGCAGTCATGCGTGAGATGTTCGACCCTGGCCAGATGGCCATGAACGTGTGCCGCACCTGCATCGGAGCGAGCGATTACTCGCGAACCCTTTACAGCTTCGACTGGAGCAAAGAGCCCGATCCTGAATTGAAGAAGTTTTCGATCGATCACGACAAGGCCTACATCCTGCCCATGCTGCGCGAGGCGCGCAAGGCGAACCCCGAACTGTTTCTCTTCTCCTCGCCGTGGAGCCCGCCGGGATGGATGAAGCCGAATGGCTCCATGCTGGGCGGCGCCATGCGCAAGCTCAACTTTGACCCGTATGCGCAATACTTCCTCAGGTTCCTTGAGGGCTACAAGGCAGAGGGCGTGGCGATTGATGCCGTCACAGTGCAGAACGAAGTGGATGCCGAGCAGGAGGGACGCATGCCCGCCTGCCTTTGGGCGCAGGAGCAGGAGATCGAGTTTGTGAAGAGCCACCTGGGGCCCGCGCTGCGCAAGGCCGGCATGCCCACAAAGATATGGGTGCTCGACCACAACTACAGTCTGTGGGGCCGGGCCATCGACGAATTAAGCGATCCGGCTGCATATGACTACATCGATGGCATTGCCTGGCACGGCTATGTAGGCGAGGCTTCGGCCATGTCGCGGGTACACGACGCCTTCCCGCAGAAGAATACCTACTGGACCGAGGGCGGGCCAGACATCAATGCGCCCGACTATCTGACGGACTGGACCACGTGGGCCGATACTTTCAACGGCGTCGTCAACAACTGGGCGCGCTCGATTACCTCGTGGAACCTGGCGCTGGACGAGAAGGGAAATCCCAACATCGGTCCGTTCTCCTGCGGCGGTGTCATTACAGTGGACAACGCAACCCGCAAGGTGACGCGAAGCGGGCAGTACTGGGCCTTCGCGCACTACTCCCGGCATGTGCGGCGCGGCGCGAAGGTGTTTGCCACGGACGGCCTGGGCGGACAGGGCGCAGGCGGGGCAGTCACTCATGCGGGCTTCCGCAATCCCGATGGAAGCTTTGTGGTGGTGCTGGCCAATCGCGGTCCGCAGAAGCGCACGCAGCTTCTGCTGGGCTCGCAGGCTCTCGACGTCGATCTGCCGGCGGACTCGGTGCAGACGCTCGCGTGGGCCTAGACGGCTGACCTCCTTTCACGGCAGCGCCGCTTGCGTTCGGCAGGCGACGCCGCCATGTAAAGTCTTCTGTTGCATTTTCATCCATCCCCGTAACGCTACGGATTCCCCTTGTCGCCGTTGCGGAAAAAAGCCGCGCGGCTGCGGGCTATAGTTGAGTCTGGCGAATCTCACGACCCGTGCTCAGGCGTGGCGATACAAGGCAATCACCGAACTCGATCCCTTGTTTGGGAAGATGAAGCGCCCGTGGAGTCTCGTTTTCGGCGCGTGCAGCAGAGTGTGCCCCTCTCGGGGCGCGGACTGCCCGGCATGCCGCTGGAGATGGAGGACGCCGACGGCGACGAGAAGCCGCGCTTCGACCGCGCGCGCAATCCCTGGTGGCGGCCCGCCGGCTCCGTGGGACGTGTGCTGCTGGGCGCCGGCGCGCTGATTGTGCTGTCGGTTTTCGCATTCTCCATTTATCGGTTCGCAAAATTTCTTGAACGCGACGCTCGTTTTCGCATTGCAGGCACGAGCAGCATCCAGGCGACAGGATTGTCCGAGGTGCGGCGCAGCGACATGCTGCCGATTTTCGGCGAGGATGTCGGGCGCAACATCTTCTTTGTGCCGCTGGCCCAGCGCCGCAATCAACTCGAACAGATTCCCTGGGTGGAGCGAGCGACGGTGATGCGCGTGTTGCCGGACCAGATTCGCGTGGCGGTGGTCGAGCGGCAGCCGGTGGCGTTTGTGCGTCACGGGCAGCAGATCGGTCTGGTGGACGCCAGTGGCGTGCTGCTGACCATGCCGGCGGCCATGATGGCGCAGCACCACTATTCCTTTCCTGTGCTGACCGGCATCGATGCCCGCGACCCGATGGCTTCGCGTCAGGCGCGCATGGCCGTGTATCTGCGCCTCCTGGACGAGCTGGACGCAAACGGTCAGCATCTATCCAATCAGATTTCAGAGATTGACTTGACCGATCCGGAAGATGCCCGCGTGATGATGCCGGAGCAGGGGGGCGACATTCTGGCGCACTTCGGTGAAGACCACTTCCTCGATAGGTATCAGCGCTACAAGGCGCACATCGCCGAATGGCGGCAGCAATATCCAAAGCTGGCTGCGGTGGATCTGCGCTATGACCAGCAGGTGGTGTTGCAGATGGCTCCCGGCTCAGGCCCTGAGCAGACAGCAATGAGTCCCGGTGACGGCAAGCCCGCGGCCAGCGAACCTGCGAAGACGCCTGCTTCAACGCCTGTAAAGGCGCCTCCTGCGCAGACGAGCGCGCGCCGCCACGCACCAGGCAGCAAGCCAGCCAGGCCGCACACCAGAGCCAGGGCTGCTGCGAAGACGCACGCCGCCAGAACCAGCGCCGCCAGGACAAGCACCGCCAAGACAAGCGCCGCAAAGATCAGGGAAAAGAAACGCGCAGCCGCCAAACGCGCAGCGCTCAACCAGCACCGGCAGAAGACCGCCACCACAGCCCGGCCGCCCGCAGTCGCGGGGCAAGGTCAGTGAGTCCCGAACGATGAGCCAGAAGCAGGACAACCTGATCGTGGTGCTCGACATTGGCAGTGCGTGGACGCGCGTGCTTGCGGCCGACCTGAATGAGGGTGCGCTGCGCTATCGCGGACACGGGGTGGTGGAGTCGGCGGGAATGCGCAAAGGGCTCATCTCCGACCTTCCCCCCGCAGCCAGGGCCGTGAAGGCGGCTATCGAGCGGGCGGAATGGGTGGCGCGCGCTAACTTCGATGAGTTGGCGGTAGGCGTTGGCGGGCCGCATATCCGCGGGCTCAATACCAACGGCGGCCTGGATCTGGGCAGCCGCATGCGCGAGATTACCAGCGAGGATGCGCGCGCCGCGCTGGATCGCGCACGCGCCGTGGAGCGGCCCCCGGACCGCGAGATTCTTCATCTGCTGCCGCGCCAGTTCATTCTCGATGACCAGCCTGGCATCTTCGATCCTGTAGGCATGGTGGGCGCGCGGCTTGAGGTGGATCTGCATATCGCGACCTGTTCCGGAAGCGCGCTGCAGAATGCGGTGACGTGCGCCAACCGCGCGGGACTGGAAGTGACGGAAGCGGTTCTGGAATCGATTGCCGCCGCCGAGGGCACGCTCTCCGCCGACGAGCGCGAGCTGGGCGTGTGCCTGCTCGACATTGGCGCCCACTCCAGCGACCTGGTGGTGTTTTTTGAGGGCGCCGTGGCGCACACGGCTTCGGTTCCCGTGGGCGGCGCGCACTTTACCAACGACCTTGCAGTGGGCCTGCAGATGCCCGTGGCCCAGGCCGAGGATCTGAAGCGCCAGTATGGCCACTGCGTTGTAACAGCCGTGCCGCAGGAAGCGGAGATTGAGATTGCCAATCCAGAGCCGCAGCGGCTCGCACTGCGCACCATTGCGGAGATACTGGAGCCGCGGGCGCGCGAGCTTTTGCATTACGTAAAGGAGAGTTTGCGTCACGGTGGAGTGGTGGATGCCCTGGGCGCAGGGTGCGTGCTCACAGGCGGCGGAGCCGCTTTGCCCGGTATGCTGGACGTGACCGAGAGCCAGTTGCGGGTTCCGGCGCGGACGGGAATGCCGGTGCGGCTTTCCAACATGCCGGGCGAACTGATCAACCCCAGCTTTGCCACCGCCATTGGAATGCTTTTGTATGCCCACCGCACGCGGGTGACCCGCGCCGCGGAAAGCAATAGCCTGCGCGCCAAGCTGCGCGCGCTGTTTGCCGCGAGTTTCTAACCACGAGGAGGCCATGGCCGCAATGGATCAGAAGAAGAACGTAGCCGGAGAGATGCGCATCAAGCTTCACGAAGAGAGCCCGCGCGGCGCTCGCATCAAGGTCATCGGCGTGGGCGGTGGAGGCGGCAATGCCGTCAATCGCATGATTCAGGCCGGGCTGGAGGGCGTGGAATTCATCGCGGCCAACACAGACGTGCAGGCGCTGAAGCTGTCGCAGGCGCCGGTTAAGCTGCAACTGGGCGTCCGGCTGACTTCGGGCTTGGGAGCGGGCGCCAATCCCGACGTGGGCCGCCGCGCCGCGCTCGAAGATTCGGAAAAGATCATTGAGGCGCTTGAGGGCGCGGACATGGTCTTTGTCACTGCCGGACTGGGCGGCGGCACGGGCACGGGCGCCGCGCCGGTGATTGCCTCGCTGGCCAGCGAGATGGGCATCCTGACCGTGGCCGTGATTACGCGCCCCTTCGGCTTTGAAGGCAAGCGCCGCCTGCAACAGGCAGAGCGCGGCCTGAAGGAACTGCTTGAGAGCGTGGATACGATGATTGTGATTCCCAACGAGAAGCTGCTGGCCGTGGCCAAGGATGCCGGTTTCTTTGAGAGTTTCCGCATCGCCGACGACGTGCTGCGCCAGGGTGTACAGGGCATTTCCGACATCATCACCATCCCCGGCATCATCAACCGCGACTTTGCCGATGTGAAGACCACTATGGCCGGCATGGGCCATGCCGTGATGGGCACCGCGGTGCGCGCGGGCGAGAACCGCGCCATTGAGGCGGCGCAGGCCGCCATGGCGTCGCCGCTGCTGGATGCGGGCGCGATTGACGGCGCGCGCGGCATCCTCATCAACATCACCGGCTCCAGCTCGCTTAAGCTCTCTGAGGTTAACGAAGCCTCGTCCTTGATTCAGTCCGCCGCCCATGAGGATGCAAACATCATCTTCGGCGCGGTGCAGGACGAGCGGATGGGCGATGAGGTGAAGATTACCGTGATCGCCACCGGCTTCCGCGACCAGATGCCGGAGCGGCGCGCGCGCATGCTGAATGTGGAAGAAGCGCCGGTCATCTCAGTGCCCGTGGTGGCTCCTGAC
>JAJYBT010000207.1 GCA_021778875.1 Acidobacteriota bacterium
ATGAGAGCCCCGAGGCGGCAGTGGAGATGGCTGCGCCGGCCATGAAATTGACGCTTATTATCGAGGCCACGCAGGACCCCGAGTTTATTCCGCGGCTGATTCCGCTGCTGACCGAGATGCCGCTGGGCGAGGTGCTGGCGCAGCCGTTTGTGGCCACGCTGCTGCCTCCGCTGCTGGAGCGGCACCAGCAGGCCATCGAACTGATCCGCGAGCGCAGCGAAGAGCGCGACGGCACGATCTTCTTCGACATCACCGACCACCTGCTGGAAGGCTTTAACAAGTTCATCCCGTACTATCTGCACCCGAACGCGACGTACTCGATCGGGTTGTCGAAGTCGAGCTTCCGGACCAAGGTGGCGGTGGGCTCGAACCCGTGGACGAAGGCGGACCCGGCGAAGATGGTGAACCTGGCGCAGGTGTGCGAGCGCTACGGCGGCGGCGGCCATGCGCGCGTGGGCGCCATCAGCTTTCCGCCGGACCAGGCGGAGCGGGCGCGGGTGGCGGCTGCGGAGATTGTGGCCGAGCTCAGGGCAAAGAATCCTCTGCCCTGAGCGCAGACCCGGCGGGCCGGGAGATACAGGCTAACGCGCCAGCATCTCCGCGGCTTTCAGGAACCATGCCGGCAGGGGCTTTTTGCCCTTTACGACCACGTCAAGCGGCGTTGTGCTTAACTCGCCCTGCGTGATGCCGACGAGCACACCCTGATTTCCAGCGATGATCTGCTCGGCGGCCGCCGAGCCCAGCCGCGTGCCGAGCAGGCGGTCGGCGCAGGTGGGTGCGGCGCCGCGCTGCACGTAGCCGAGCACGGTGGAACGGAACTCATAGCCGCTGAGCAGGTTGTGCTCGCGGAAGTACTGGCAGAGCCCTTCGGCGTTGTAGGTTGCGCCCTCGGCCACGACGACGATGGCGTGGGGCTTGCCACGCTCGTAGACGTTCTGGATGCGCTCGGCCAACTGCTCGGGCGCGGTTTCGACCTCGGGCAGCACGATGGCCTCGGCGCCGCCGGCGATGCCCGACATGAGCGCCAGGTAGCCGCACTTGCGTCCCATGACCTCGACGAGCAGGGCGCGGCTGTGGGAGGAGGCGGTCACCTTCAGGTTGTCGATGGCGTTGAGCGCGACATTGAGGGCGGTGTCGACGCCGATGGTGATGTCAGATCCGTAGAGGTCGTTGTCAATGGTGGAGGCCACGCCGACCACGGGGAAGCCCATGCTGTGCAGGGCTTCGGCGCCGGTCTGCGAGCCGTTGCCGCCGATGACGATGAGGCCCTCGATGCCGGCGCCGCGCAGCCTGCGCAGGGCCAGCTCGCGGCCCTCCTCGGTGTGGAACTCCGCGCAGCGTGCCGAGCCCAGAACGGTGCCGCCGCGCTGGATGATGCTGCCGACATCGCGCGCGCCGAGGCGCTTGAAGTTGCCCTCGATCAGGCCCGAGTAACCTTGATACACACCCCACATGCTGACTCCGTGGGAAAGCCCGGTGCGCACGGCTGCACGGATGGCGGCGTTCATGCCGGGCGCATCTCCTCCGCTTGTCAAAACTGCCAGATTTTTCATGAATTTTCCTTTTAGGCGATCCATTCAAGAATCTCAACCGGTTGGATGCAGACGCGGTGATGCGAATCACCTGCGGATGAGAGCGGGCGGAGGAGTGTGACGAGCGGCCGGGCTACTCCGGGGTGCGCTGGCTGGGCCAGTCGGCGCGGCGGCGGTGCAGGAAGGCCTGCACGCCCTCCTTGAAATCCTCAGTGGAGCGCTGCTGGGCGTTGGCCTCGATGGCATCCTCCAGTTCCGCGTCCAGCCGGCGGCTGGCGTGGCGGGCGAGCAGGCGTTTGACCGCCTGCATGGCCTGGGGACTGTTGAGCAGCAGCGACTGGGCGAGGGCCTGCGCGGTGCGCATCAGCTCGTCCGGGGGGACAATCTGCGTGACCAGGCCGAGCTGCTGCGCTTCGTGCGCCTTGAGCAGGCGGCCGGTGAGCAGCAGATCACGGGTATGCTTTTCGCCCACCTGACGCAGCAGAAACGACGCCTCAATGGCCGGGACGTAGCCCACGCGCACCTCGGTGTAGCCGAACTTGGCCTCGGGCACGGCGAGGGTGAAGTCGGGGATGGTGGCCAGGCCCATGCCGCCGGCGATGGCGGGGCCGTTGACGGCGGCAATGACCGGCTTGGGAAACTCGTAAAGCGCGCGGAGGATGCGGGCCATGTTTTCGGAGTCGCGGCGGTTCTGCTCGGGCGTGCGGGCAGAGGTGGTCTCCAGGCGCTCCATGTCCAGCCCGGAGCAGAAGGCAGGACCTGATCCGGTGAGGATGACGACGCCGCACGGGCCTTTCTCCGCCTCGGCGAGAGCGATGGCCAGCTCGTCCATGAGCTCGGGCGTGAGGGCGTTGCGCTTGTCAGGGCGATGGAGGGTGATGGTGGCTACGCTGTTATCAGACGCAAAGAGGATGTGATCAAAGCGGGTCATGGAGGCCTCGGTTCGCAGTCGCGGAGGAGCTGGAGGTCACAACGTGCTTATCCTAGCGCAAAACCACGGCGGAAGGCCGCGCAGGAGGGATGTATTCGGCGCTGCGGGACGCGGCGGGATGTCGTCAGAGGCCCAGCTCGGCGGCACGCTTCTGCATGGCGCGAAGGCAGAAGGCGATGTGCGCGTCGAGGTCCACGCCCAGCTCGGCCGCGCCCTGGATCACATCGTCGCGGTTGACGCCCCGGGCGAAGGCTTTGTCCTTCATCTTTTTGCGGACTCCGGCGACCTCCACGTCGGCGATGGACCGGGTGGGCTTGACGAGCGCGCAGGCGGTCAGGAATCCGGCCAGCTCATCGCAGGCAAAGAGGGCCTTGTCGAGGTGGGTGACGCGGGGCACGCCGGAGTATTGCGCGTGGCCGAGGATGGCGGTGCGCAGCTCCTGCGGCCAGCCCTGCCGCTCCAGCTCGCGGACGCCGACGAAGGGATGCTCTTCGGGCGTGGGATGGCGCTCGTAGTCGAAGTCGTGGAGCAGGGCGGTGGTGGTGTAGAGCTGGAGGAAGGCCGCGCGCTCGTCCCCGGCCAGCCCGAGGCGGTCGGCCTCGGCCTCGCTGCAGGCGGTGACGCAGACCTCGACGGCAAGGGCGTGCTTGCGAAGATTTTCGCTCTGGGTCCACTGGGTCAGCAGGCTCCAGGCGGCATTGCGTCCATATTGCGGGTCGGGGCTCATGATGTTTCAGTCTAACTGTTGCTGCATTTGGTTCGTGATTTTTCGGGTTTTGCGGGGTATTATGGGAGAAACTTTGGGTTGACCCTAAGTTTCTACTTGACAATTATGGTTCCTCCCCGCCAAAGTAACCAGTATCGTGGTGCTGAGAAGCACCTCGGAGATGCAGCTCTGGCACTCCGCGAACAAAATATGGCCACCACTCTTGTCAGCGTGGAAGCGCGAGAGGTTGTACGCTGCGACTTTTGCAGCCTGGTGCAGTACAGGACCAGCAACTCTCTCTGCAGGAAGTGCCGAAGGCCCCTTGATAGCGAGGAGCCTGCTCCCTTAGCCCCACAACTGGTAGCGGCCCAGCCGGTAACGACCGCCGCCGAGGCGGGGTTGCAGGTGGCGGCGCAGGTGCGCGAGATTCGCAAGGCGCGTCACCTGAGCCAGCGGCAGCTTGCCAGCCGTATGCAGGTGCCCCGCACGTACATCTCGAAGATCGAGAACGGCAAGGCGATCCCGACGCTGGGTTCGCTGGAGCGGCTGGCCGATGCGCTGGAGGTGGACGTGTGCCAGCTGGTGCGCGATGCGCGCAGCCGGCGCGATGAGGCCGTGGCTGCCATCCTGGCCGACCCCTTTCTGGCCGAGATTGCGGCGCTGCTGCCGCAGCTGGACTCGCTGCACCGCACGCTGTTTTACGGGTCGGTGCGGGACCTGTCGATGGGCAAGCGGCGGACTGCGTAACAGGGGAGGCCCGCGCCTGTGCCGGAAGTCTTTGCGACGGCTGGGCGCATGTGCTAGGTTCGATGGTGCCGCCACTTATCCCCGGGCCGCCGGGGGTAGGGATGTTCTGTGTGAGGGATGAGCCGCCCGTTTTGCGGAGATCGCGCCCAGACCGCATACTGTATGGATGCTTCCCGCGCGCCGGCCGGGAAGCCGCAAAAGCACACAAGAGGCCACTCCCTTGCAACCTTCTGGCACGCTGCGTATTCATGAACTTACCGCAGAGGAACGTGCCGTCTACGCGACGCTGAAGCCCGAGCAACTGCCGGAGCACGTGGCCATCATCATGGATGGCAACGGGCGGTGGGCGGGGCGTCGCTCGCTGAAGCGCTTCCTGGGCCACCAGCAGGGCGCCAAAAGCGTGCAGCTGGTGACGGAGACGGCATCGCGCATCGGGCTGCCGTGGCTGACGCTGTACGCCTTTTCGCTGGAGAACAATCTGCGTCGGCCTCGCGCAGAGGTCAACTTCCTGATGCGTCTGCTGAAAAGCTACCTGGAGAGCAACGTGCAGCGCATGATGGACAACAACGTCCGCATCCGCTACATCGGGCGCACCCATGAGCTGCCCGCAGAGGTGCAGGACAAGATGCGCTGGGCCGAGGAAACAACGGCGCGCAACACCGGCACCACGCTCACTCTTGCGCTGAACTACGGCTCCCGCTCTGAGATGGTGGATGCTTTCCGCGCGCTGTCCGCGGAAATGCAGCGCAAGCATCTGAGCCCCGGCCGCATCGACGAGGAAGATATTTGCCGCCATCTGTACACGGCGCACATGCCCGATCCCGACCTGCTGATCCGCACATCAGGCGAGATGCGCATCTCAAACTTCCTTCTGTGGCAGATTGCCTACGCCGAGATTTTCGTTACGGAGCGCCTCTGGCCCGATTTTCGTGGAGTCCACCTGCTCGAAGCCATCGCCGACTTCCAGCGTCGCGAACGCCGCTACGGCGGACTGGGCGAGAGCTGCGGCGAAGTCGAGGAAGACCCCGAACGCGTCCGGCTGGCCGCGGGATAGCGCCTTTCGACCCGCAAGCCTGACCTGCGCACGCTTCAACGGTGTATTCTCATCCCTGAATGAAACGAGTTGTTACAGCACTCATTCTGGCCCCGATTGTGCTGGCCCTGGTGTTTCTCGGGCCGAAATGGCTCATCGCATTGGCAATTATGCTAGTGGCCGTACTGGCCGCGTGGGAGTTCATGGGCCTGGCTGAGCGGTGTGCTGCCCATCCGCCGCGCATTGCCGTGGTTGTGGCCATTGTGCTGCTCTTCTGGGGCAATTTTCAGTGGCCTGACCAGACGGCGTGGATTTTCGGCCTGCTGTGCATCGGCCTGCTGGTTTACTGCACCTTCCTATCTCCGCTGGAGCGCATGCTCGCCGACGCGGCATCGTCGATCTTTTGTCTTTTTTATGTTGGACTTACCCTTCTCGCTTTGCCCATGCTGCGCGAACAGGCCAACGGGCCTGCGCTCGTGGTTTTCCTGCTCTGCGTGGTCTGGGCCGGCGACATTGCCGCCATGTATGTGGGGCGCGCGTGGGGCAGGCACAAGCTGGCTCCGCATCTGAGCCCCAACAAAACCTGGGAAGGCGCTATCGCCTCAGTCGCCGGCAGCGTGCTGGTCACGGGGCTTCTGCTGTGGCTTGGCTCGCAGCTATCTCAGTGGAATTATGTGAAGCTCTCGTTCTCTGACGAAGTCTGGTGGAACTGGCTGTTCCTTGCTGCGGTGGTCAACGTGGCAGCGCAGGTGGGCGACCTGGCCGAGTCGGCGCTGAAGCGCTCGGCGGGCGTCAAGGACTCAGGAACGCTCCTGCCCGGCCACGGGGGCGTTCTGGACCGCATCGACGCGCTGCTGCTGGCGGCTCCGCTGCTGTGGTACGCTCAGGTTATCCGCTAAGCAGCTCCAAACAACCTGTTTGCACGTCTTTTACCCGGGTCCAGGCTGGA
>JAJYBT010000208.1 GCA_021778875.1 Acidobacteriota bacterium
GAACTCGCGCATGGGGCCGTATTGTTTGGTGGCGAGCGTCTTGAAGACGACGGGGAAGACAATCTCAGAGCCCTTGACGGCATCAACGCCGAGAATCTGCGGGTCAGCGACGAAGAGATTGCGGAACTCACTGCTGTTGCGCACATCCATGGCAATGCCGTTGAGCAGCGCGAGCACTTTGTCGGGGTTGGCGGAGTAGTCTACGCTGACGTTGATGGTGGCTATCGAGTAATCGATGCTCTGGTTGGCGACGGTGGAGATCTGCGAGTTGGGAATGACGTAGAGGGTGCCATCGGCATCGCGCACGGTGGTTTTGCGGAGAGTCATGGCTTCGACCGTGCCGGTGACGCCGGCAACGCGGACGGTGTCGCCGACGTTGAACTGATCTTCGATGAGGATGAGGATTCCGTTGAGCATGTCGCGGACGATGTTCTGCGCGGCGAGGCCGATGGCGACTCCGGCGATGCCGGCGGAGGCGAGCAGGGGAGCGAGATCGACGCCGACGGCGGCGAGGAACTGCATTCCGGCGATGGTGAAGATGATGGCCAGGCCGGTGGTGCGGATGACGCCGGCGAGAGTTTTGACCTGGGCCACGCGCACCTGCCCGGCAGCATGCTGCTCGGCGATGCGGATCATGCGGGCCGTGATGGCGCGAAGCAAGCGGCTGAGGATAAAGGCGATAAGGGCCACCACGATGAGGTGGGGCAGCTTGGTGTGGAGGAACTCCTGGGTGTCGTCGATCCACTCGTCGAGCACCTTGCCCATGAACCTGCCTTGCGCAAACCATCCGGAGCGAATCGCGAGCAAAAAAGGATGCATCCCGAACTCCTCTTTCTAGACTAGACTGTGCGCAGGCAACCCTGGGCAACCTTCCAGAAGAAAAGGTGACAGGTTGGAGGGGACGCCTGAGATGGAGCTGCAGCAGGGAGGCTTTTATGCAGTTGCATTCAAAGCAGAGTCAAACCTATGCGCGCAACGCTGTCCTGCCTATTGCGCGCCGCTTCAAACTTCGCTGGGGAGTGTTGCTGGCAGCCGTGGCCGCTGTGGCAGGCTTTGCTGGAGCGGGGCAGCAGCAGACCCCGCAGGCTCCCTCACTGAATCCAGACAGGCCGTATCTGCGGCCGGAAGCGAACCGCCTGCCGGACGTGAACGATCAGATGGAGATGCGCGAGCAGCAAGTGAAGCAGCAGCACTATGAAGCGGCCAACGCCGCGCGCCAGAAGCAACTGGCCGATGACAGCGCAAAGCTGCTGGCGCTGGCCGTCGCGCTGAAGGCCGAGGTGGACAAGACAAACAAAGACACTCTTTCGCTGTCGGTCATCCGCAAAGCCGATGCGATTGAAAAGCTGGCGCACAACGTGAAGGAGAAGATGAAGCTGACTGTCGGCGGCAGCTAGAGCAGAGTGGCTCCGGCGTGGTGCGAGCGTCCCCTGGGGCTGCGGAAGGGCAGCACGTGGAGCAGCAATGCGGCGGCGGGTCGCGTTGCAAGGGAGGTCGCAATGCAGATATACACGGACGCTCTGAACGGATACGGGCTTGAGAAGGCGGCTGGAACGGTGGCGCAGGCGCGACGCGCAGCCGTGGGGCTCTCGTTGCTGTTGATTGTGCTGAGCCCGATGACAGGCGACACGCAGAATTCATATGGCACACAGCAGATCAGCGGCCCGCCTCGGCCTACGTCGATTATCCAGCCGGCGGCAAATCATCCACCGGACGCCAACGACCAGATGCTGATGCAGGAACATCAGGTGAAGAAGCAGCAATTTGAAGCGGTGAATGCGGAACGGAAGCGCCAACTGGACACCGAAAGCGCCAATCTGCTGATTCTGGCGAAAGACTTGAATGCACAGATGCAGAAACTTGGGGGCAAGCCACTGCCGCCCCGCATGGTGCGCGAGGCTGAAGTGATAGAGCTGCTGGCGCACGATGTGCAGGCCAAGATGAAGCTGACTGCCGGCGGAAGCTGATCGGGACAGCACGCGCCGCATGGGACTTTGCGCGCGGCGCGTGCGTGGGCGCGAACCCGGAAGAGAAGACGCTACTGGACGTGAATGACGGGATTGCGGCCGGGGTGTGCCGGGTCCTTGATGATGCGGCCGCCCTGCATGACAAAGGCCACGTGCTCCATTGCGGTGATGTCGCCAAGCGGGTCGCCTTTTACAGCGACGATGTCTGCGTAGCGGCCCGGCTCAAGCGTGCCCACGTCCTGATCCTTGCCGAGCATGGTGGCGGCGTTGATGGTGGCGGCCTGCAGCGCTCCGAGCGTGGAGAGACCGCCGCGAACCAGCGCGCCGAATTCCATTGATGCGGCCTCGTCCACATCGGCATCGTCGGTGCCGTAGACAATGCGGATGTGATGCGCGAGGGCGAGCCTGAAGGCGGGGCCCTGCGCGGCCATGATCTCCTGGCCTTTGGCGAAGGAAGCAGGATCGCGGCCTTTGCTGAGGCCGGTCTGCATGTCGTGCTGGAAGCAGTAGAGAGTGGGGACGAGCCAGGTGTGGTGCTGCTCCATGAGCGCGGCGCCTTCTTCATCGAGCATGGTTCCGTGCTCGATGGAGTCAACGCCGGCGCGGACGGCGGCCTTGATGCCTACGGCGCCCTCGGCGTGGGCCATGACTTTTTTCCCGGCGCGATGGGCTACGGCGACGGCCTCGGCCATTTGCGCTTCGCTCAGCTCCTGCACATGATAGTCGGAGATGGGGTCCATGACGCCGCCGGTGGCCATGAGCTTGATCCAGTCTGCGCCGTACTTGATGTCGCGGCGGACGACATGGTCGATGTCGTCGACGGTGTCGGCTACGTTGCGGCCGCGGGGCAGGTCGAGATCGGGCGAGAAGGGCGCGCCGTCGCCGTGGCCTCCGGCGATGGAGATGCAACTGCCCGCGGCGGTGATGCGGGGCCCAAGAATGATGCCGCGGCGGACGGACTCGCGCAGCGCGAATTGTGGATAGTCGGCGGGGCCTTCGCAGGCGTCGCGGATGGAGGTGAAGCCGTGATCGAGCCACAGGCGCAGGTTATACACGCCCCACACGGTGGACTGCGGAATGGAGGTGCGGAGATGGTCGGCAAAGTTCTGCGTGGTGGGGTTGGAGAGGATGTGGCCGTGCGCGTCAATCAGGCCGGGCAGGACGGTGTAGGCGGAGAGATCCGTGATGGGCACGCCGGTTGGCGCGGCATCCGCGATGGATTGCACGCGATCGCCGGCGATGAGGATGTAGGCGTGCGTGCGGACCTGGCCGGTGCGCACATCGATGAGCTTGCCGGCGAGCACGGCCTGGGTGACGGATGGCTGCGGGGCCGCTTGCGCGAATGCAGCAGTGAAGACGGCGAAAACGAAAATAGCAATGTAAGCGAGGGAACGGCGGGTCATGTTGGGATTGAAGGTATCACACTGCAAAGGACGGATCGCGAGAAATTGCCGCCTCATCCCGGCTGTTGTGCGGCGGGGATGAGGCGGATGGGAGCCGTGGTTTGCGCGCGGCTACGGAGTTGGCTGCGTGTTCAGCCACTGCCTGAACTGCGGTTGTTGCAGGTCGCGCAGCTCGATGCATCCGTTGATGCGCTCGATGGCGTGCTTGACGGCCTGATCCGCCGAGGCGACTTTGTGATTGGCGAAGAAGCGCTGCACGTCGTCGCGCCCGTCGGCGGAGCAGAAGGCGCCGGTGGAACTGACGAGCACATTGCCCAGCTCGGGCGTGAGCAGGCCGTTGATGGCATCCCAGCGCGACTGAACAAACTTCCAGGCCATGTCGCGGGTGTCATCGAGCGACAGGGCGATGGCGAGTTGAATGGCGGCGTCCTGGCTGCGCACCTTGCCGGAGATGGCGTAATCGAGCGCGCGCTGCTCAAGCAGCGGGTCCTCAAACTGGGCGAGCAGGCGCAGCGCGCCAATTTGCAAATCGGGGTTGGTTGAGGTTTCGTAGATTTTCTGGAACTGGCCAAAGAGCGCGGCATCGCCATTGCGCGCGGCGATGGCGAGCGCCGCTTCGCGCAGCGTGGGATCGACGGAGGACGGGTCTGCTATGTATTTCTCGGCGATTGCATGCGCCTGGGCGAGGACTGCGGGATCCTTGCCATAGTAGCCGAGGACGCCGAAGAGACTTGCGCGCAGTTCGCGCGTGTTCGGCGTGTCGCTTGCCGAGGGCGCGCCGAGTTTTGCGTACTGCGGCGAGAAGTTTTTTCGGATCCAGGCAGACAGTGCGGCTTTTTCCTCGGGCGAAGCGGCTACGCGCGCGTGGATTGCGCTGACGCCTCCGAGAGCCGAGTTGATGACGGCGGCGTTGGGGTCGGCCTTTACGGCCGCGACCAGGTTAAGGTAGTCACCCGCTGAGGCTTTGTTGGCGCGCAACTGCGCCCACTCGTCGCCGAGGAGGCTGATGCGTTCCGTGGGCGTGAGGCTGGTTTCAACATGCGCGACGAGCGCCGCATACACGGCGGGCGGATAGGCGCTGCGATAGTAGCCCGCGCCGCCTTTGTTGGCGAAGAAGAGACTGCTTGCGGGCGCATGGAGCGACGATGCGGCGGGCGTGAGCAGATCGCAGCTCTGGCCGTCGCCGGTCTTCGATCCCAACGACGAAGACCTGTCGCTGCCTGCGCCTGAATTGAAGCAGACGGGAACGGTCCACTTTTGCGCGGGGTCGGGCTGGATGCTGGGGCTGAGGAAGAAGCGCCTCTGCGCGACGGCGACATTTCCGCCGGAAGCTTGGCCGAAGGTGAGCAGCGGGACGCCGGGCTGCGCGACGAACGAGTCCATGATTTTGTCCACGGGCTTGCGGCTTGTGGCGGTCTGCGCGTTCCAGAAGTCCTCGGCGGTGGCGTTGCCATAGAGATGGGCCGCGAGGTAGTTGTGGACGCCTTTGCGGAAGGTCTCGGGGCCGACGTAGTTCTCCACCATGAGGAGCACGTCGCTGGCCTTGCCGTAGGAGATGCCGTCGAACATCTGCTCGATCTCCTCGCGGGTTTCGGCCCGGGCGCGGATGGCGCGCGTGGTGGGCTGTGCGTCGAGGTTGAGCGTGTTGTCCATATTCGCAGCAACGTCCTGGTCAATGTTCCACTCAGGGTGCATGGCGGCGACGGGCTTGTTTTCCATCCAGGTGGCAAAGCCCTCGTTGAGCCAGACGTTGTTCCACCACTGCATGGTGACGAGGTCGCCGAACCATTGGTGGGCCATTTCATGCGCGATGACTTCGGCAACTTCCTTTTGCGCGCCGATGGAGGCGGTTTTGGGATCGATGAGGAGGTCGGTTTCGCGGTAGGTGATGGCGCCGAAGTTTTCCATGGCTCCTGCTTCGAAGTCAGGCAGGGCGATGAGGTCGAGCTTTTTGAGCGGGTAGGGAATGCCGAAGTAGGTGTTGTAGTAGTGGAGGACGTACTTCGCCACATCGACGCCGTAGGGCGTGAAGGCGACCTTGTCGGGGGTGGCGCAGACGCGGATGGCGACACCGTCCTGCTGACCGGAGGTGCACTGGAAGTCGCCGACGAGGAAGGCGACGAGGTAGGTGGACATCTTTGGCGTGGTGAGGAAGCGGAGCGTGTGCTTGCCTGCGCCGGGGCCGGGGGTGTCACGGACGATGGGGCCGTTGGAGATGGCGGTGTCGCCGCTGTCGATGATGAGCGCAACGTCGTAGGTGGCCTTGAAGGCGGGCTCGTCAAAGGATGGGAAGGCGCGGCGGGCGTCGGTGGATTCAAACTGCGTGACGGCGTAGTTGCGGCGGGCGGTTTTAGAGAGATAGAAGCCGCGCAGTTCGTTGTTGAGGATGCCGGTGTAGTGAATGGCGAGCGTGGCCTTGCCAGCGGGCAGCGTGCCCGGCACGGTGAAAGTGGCCTGCTCCTTTGCGCTGTCGAGGGAGACCGTAGCGGTTTGCGTTTTGCCCGCGGCGGTGATGGTGACGGACTGG
>JAJYBT010000209.1 GCA_021778875.1 Acidobacteriota bacterium
GTGCGGTATAGTCGGAGCAGTGAGTCAACGTAATGTAGTACCAATTTTATTAGATGGGCTACATCGTTTAGAGTATCGTGGTTATGATTCTGCTGGTATCGCTGTGCTTAGTGATAAAGGTAAAATGCAAGACAATTTATTAAAAGAATCCTTGAAAGATATTAATTTTTCAGCAATCTTCTCATCAGATACGATAAGGAAGGTAGCCCCAAGCATCTCAGTCTTGTATATTGGTCCATAGATATCAGCCCATTCCTTGAACTTCAACCACATATAATTGATGGGTAAGTCATGAATGCGACCAATATAAGGCAATAGGTAAGGACCAGGAAAGTCTTTCTGCTCTGCATCAACACAGATGGGACATCTCTTCTTCCTCCTCGTAGCCAGCTTCTTCCTCGACCTCTTCAGCGGCTTCGGGCTCCAGATCTTCCTTGGGGATGCCAAGGTCCAGATCCTCTTCCTCGCCGCCGATATCGTCGAGATCTTCCTCGCCGAGCTCCTCCTCTTCCTCTTCTTCCTCGTCGAAGGAGCGCTCCTTGAGCTTGGCCTCGGCACGCTTGGCGCGCGACCGCTTGATGGTGACCTGCGGCGGCGGGGCCGGAGGCGAAAAAGGCTCAAGAAATGCGCGCTGCTCTTCCGGCGTGCCTAGGTTGCCGTCGATCAGCTGCAGGAAGAGCTGCTGCACAATCTCCGCGTAGGTCGCCAGCTCCGGCGTGATGCGCATCTCCTGCATCAAGGCGTACGGAATGCGCTGGCGCGCCTCAGGCCACACCGTCAGGAAGAGCCGGTAGCGCTCCTTTACGGCTGCGTCCTTGGCCGTGAAGCCGAGCCACAGAACCGCTTCGGGATCATAACTCGTAAAGAGCTTGTAGCTGACTGAGGGGGTCTGGTTGTCCTTGGCCAGCAGCACCTTTGCAAAGGCTGAGGCCATCAAATCCAGGCTGCTCCACTCCTCCACAAAGCCCGGACGGAGCATCAGCTTCTTCAGCGCAGACAGATCCTTGGGGGGCATCTTGGCCGTGAGCAGCTGCATCTGCGCAGCGGACATGTCCGGATGCACGCCCTGTATCATCAGCTGGACGGCCAGGTCGTGCAGCGCGTTCAGTTTTTCCTCGTCAGCGCGGCTGGCAGTCCAGGCCGGGAAGAGGTGCTGCATCCAGCCCTCGGCATCCAGGGCGTGCAGCACGCGCAGGCCGTCGGCCTCGTGACCAATCTGCTCCAGCTCATAGCTGCGGGCCATGGGGGCAATGTGCTCGATGATTCCCTCGGCGCGCGCATTCTCATAGCGCATCTGGGTGCGGGGATCCATCTCCCAGCCCAAGCGGGCGCGGTACCGTGTGGCGCGTACCAGCAGGGAGGGCTGGTCCAGAAAACCGTAGTTCGAGATCAGGCGCAGGGTGCGCGCCTCAATATCCGCCGCGCCGTTCAGCGGGTCCATCAGCAGGCCATAGGATCCTTCGTTCAGCGAGATGGCCATGGCGTTCACAGTAAAGTCGCGGCGGCGCAGATCATCCTGAATGGAAGCGGCATGGAAGACCGGGCGGCCCGGCTTGGGAAACTCGCGGCGGTGGGTGCTGATCAGGTCCACGCGGACCGTTCCGGGAAAGCAGAGATAGAGGGTATGCGCCGTCTCATCCTCGCCCCATACCTTGGCGCCGAGCTTCTCAATGCTCTCGCGTAGCGTCAGCGCGTCGGTGTGGACGGCAACTTCCATATCACGAACAGCATGGCCACTGGTAAGGTCGCGAACCGCATCACCTGTCAAAAAGAGCAATGTGCCGGCTTCGCGGGCGACCTCGCGCAAATGGCGTAGAGCGCTTTGCTGGTCCGCCGAGAGGCGGTTTTCCAGAAGATAGATATAATCGGGCATTCCGTTCCCTGCTTCCGCCGTCCCAACCCTGGCCAAGTACCTGATGCCGCAACGCTTACGCTGCACTACGGCAAGGCTTGCAAAGCAGTACCTTATCACAACTGCTGCCGTATGGCTAGAAATTGTTGCACCGGATTTGCAGCTTTTGCCTTCGCTCCGCAGGGCGCGGCGTGCGACAATCCAGAGCAATGGCGTCAGGGCGTAAACCCGTGATTGTGCGCAAGTTTACCCGCGACTGGGTAGCCGGTTACGCCGGTGCCTCGTTCGGTCAGGACGCAGACGCGCTGGAGATCCTGGACCAGACCGGTAAAGTGCTCCACATCAACTGGGACGCCGTGAAGTGGGTATGCTACGTGCGCGACCTGGCCCTGGTGGACCCCGCCAACCCCGAGCGCCTGTTGCAGAAGCGGTTTGCCGTGCGTCCGCGCACCGCCGGCCTGTGGCTGCGCATGACGCTGACCGACGGCGAGGAGTTGGAGGGGCTTGCGGCCAATGACCGCTCCCTGGTGGACGGCGCCGGACTGCTGGTGACGCCGCCTGACACCCGCTCCAGCACGCAGCGCATCTACGTGCCGCGACAGGCCATCCAGAGCTTGCAGGTGGTGGGCCTGATTGGCGCCGCCACGCATCGCCATGGAGCCGCCGCGCGCCGGGCAGCCGAGCAGCCGGAGCTGTTTCCCGGAGATGCCGAGTAGGACGCCCGCACAGTGCTCCGCTGCTGATTCCGGTACAATTCCCTCGATGAAACTGAGCGAACTGGCAACGCGGCTTGGGGCGGAGCTTCGGGGTGACCCGGAGCTGGAAGTGACTGGTGTGAAAGGAATTGAGGGGGCAGGTCCGGCTGAGGTCACCTTTGTGGCCAATCCCCGGTACGCCGGCCTGGCGCGTACAACGGCTGCGGCCGCCGTGCTCGTCGAGCCCGATTTTCCGGAGATTCCCACGGCCACCCTGCGTATCCAGAACCCCTATCTGGCCTTCTCGCGGGCGCTGGGCATGTTCTATCAGCCACCGGCTTACGCGCCGGGGATTCATCCCACGGCCGTTATCGATGCCAGCGCCGAAATCGGCGAGGGGGCGCACATCGGAGCCTACGTGGTCATCGGCGCGGGTGTGCGGCTGGGTCCGCATGCCACTCTGCTGCCCCACGTGGTGCTCTATCCCAACGTGCAGACGGGCAGCCATCTGTTTGTCCATGCGCATGCGGTAGTGCGCGAGGGCTGCATGCT
Source organism: Acidobacteriota bacterium (assembly GCA_021778875.1). The sequence continues at coordinate 3,100 of JAJYBT010000209.1, forward strand.
GGGCGATCACGTCACGCTGGAGAACGGCGCGATTGTGGGAGCCGACGGCTTTGGCTTTGCCCGCAACGAAGATGGGCAGTGGGAGAAGATTCCGCAGTCTGGTCCGGTGCGCGTGGGCAGCCGCGTGGATATCCAGGCCAACGCCTGCATTGACCGCGCCACCGTGGGCATGACGGAGATTGGCGATGGAACCAAAGTGGATAACCTGGTGCAGGTGGGCCATGGGTCGCGCGTGGGACAGAACACCATGCTCTGCGCACAGGTGGGGCTGGCCGGCTCGTCCGAAGTGGGCAGTAACGCCATTCTGGCCGGACAGGCGGGCGTGGCCGGACACTGCACGCTGGGCGATGGCGTCATTCTGACGGCGCAGTCGGGCGTCTCGCACGATGTGCCCGCAGGCAAGATGATCTCCGGCTCACCGGCCTTCGACAACCGCGTCTGGCTGCGGGCGGTCACCGTCTTTCAGCGGCTGCCCGAGTTGTTGAAGCGACTGGACCGGCTGGAAAAGAAGTTTGCCGCAGCACAAGAGAAAGACGAGGGGCAGGCATGAAACCTGTGAGCAAGGCCGCGGCCTTGTGCGGACTGGCCGCGATGGCTCTGATGAGTGGATGCCATTCTTACCGCATCGATGCCACGGTTGAAAACCGTACCGGCAAGTCCATCCAACTGCTGGAGGTGGATTATCCCAACGCCAGCTTTGGCGTGGACGCTCTTTCTGACGGCAGCGACTATCACTACCGCTTCCAGGTGCAGGGCCGGGGTCCCATCAAAGTGCAGTACACCGAGGGCGGCACGCTGACCGTGCATCAGGTCACGGGACCGGGTCTCTCCGAGCGTCAGGAGGGGCAGTTGGAAATTGTGCTGCTGCCGGGTGGCCAGACGCAGTTCCATCCGAAGCTGACGCCCGAGCGGTAACGCACACGGGCCGGAATGGAACGATGCAGCGAAAACCTTGGTGTGCGGCTGCAATAACTCACTCTAGTTTGTGTCATTTCCTCCGATATGCAGGTTGGAGGAGACTTGTGCAGGCACGTTCCGAAGCAAGACAACAGGCGTGGTTTCTTCCGCGCCCAGCATCACTGCAGTTTGCCGCGCGCATCGCTATCTGTTTTCTGGCAGTCTGGCTGGCAGTGGTCTTCGTCCACGTCCTGCCCGCCGAGAGTGCGGTTCCGCACCGGTTGCAGTTTGCCGACGGCATTCTGCTGGCATATCTGCTGGTGGTTCCGCGCTGGAACTGGCCTGCGTATCTTGCCGCCGGATTTGCGGCGCTGCTGATGGGCGGTACGCTCACAGCCGGAGGCTGGAAGATCGGCGTTCTTCACGCTCTGCTGCGTCTGTTTGAGGTGATGCTGAGCGCGTGGCTCCTGCGGCGAAGATCATGCGCGCTACCGCGCTTTGCCGCCCCGGCCTACCTGGGACGCTTTGTTCTGGTGGCGTTTGTGCTGGCCCCGCTGGCTACGGGGCTGCTGTATTCGATCTTCGCAGTCCACCTGCTGCATGAAAGTGCCGCGAGCGCCCTGCTGACCTGGGCGGTGGGCGATGGACTGGGCATCGCCGCAACCACCCCGGCGTGTGTAGGCATCCTGCTGGGTGGCTTCGCCGTCTCAAGGCAGAGCAGGACAGGCTGGATCTACGTAGCGGCTGCCGCTGTGGTCACGGTGTACTGCCTGGTGCGGGTGGACACATCGCTGCTGATCGTGCTGTATCCGCTGATGATCCTCGTTCTGCTGCGGCAGGGCATGGTGTGGGCCTCGACCACGGCCCTGCTCACCTCCGTTGCGAGCGTTTACTGCACGATGCGCAGCCTGGGGCCGACGGGGCTGATGCAGTCCGGCGTGTCTCTGGCGCCGATTGGAGTCCTGCAACTCAACCTGCTACTGGGAACGTTCACGCTGTACAGCATCAGCGCGGTGCTCGACCGGCATAAGACACGAAAGCGGGAGTTGCTACGGGCAGTTGAACTGCACAACCTGGTGATGGAGAACTCGCGGGACATCATCATGCTGGAGGATATTGCGGGCAATCGCAGTTACGTTTCAGCGGCTGCGCAGAACATGGTGGGATTGAAGCCGAAAGAACTGCTGCGGACGAAGAATCTGGATCTCGTGCACCCGGACGATCTTGCCAAGGCGCAGGAGGTGATTCATCTCATGCGCAGTGGCGTGGAGAGCGCCACGATCGAATGCCGCGTGCGCAAGCAGGATGGCAACTACATGTGGGTGGAAGCAAGCCTGAAGCTGGTGCACGATCCCGTGATGCACGCGCCGATAGGCATTCTGTATATCGTTCGCGATATTCAGGACCGCAAGCAGGCGGAGCAGGATCTGCAGAGCGCTTATCTTGCGCTGGAGGCGCTTGCCGCGACCGATTCGCTGACGCAGTTGGCCAACCGCCGCCACTTTGACCACGTCCTCTCCACGGAGTGGCGCCGCTGCCAGCGCGCGAAGCAGCCGCTCTCCACGCTGCTTATCGATGTGGATTTCTTCAAGGCATACAACGACACCTATGGCCACCTGAAAGGGGACAACTGCCTGAAGGAGATCGCCGGGATGACCCGGGAGGTGGCGACGCGCTGCTCGGACCTGGTGGCGCGCTTTGGCGGCGAAGAGTTCGCGGTAATTCTGCCCAACACTTCGTATGCGGGCGCGATGCAGGTGGCGGAGGAGATTCGCAGCGCGATGGAGCAGTTACGACTGCCGCATCACGGCAGTCCGCTGGGGCAGGTCACGATCTCCATCGGATGCGCCACCACGGTGCCGGTTACCGGTCAGCGCGCTACGCACCTGCTGCATCAG
>JAJYBT010000210.1 GCA_021778875.1 Acidobacteriota bacterium
GGTTTTGGAATGCGTTTTCGGTCGAAGGGCCACCGCCGCGTGAGCTCTTCCTCGCTGGTGCCTGCTAACGACCCCACGCTCCTTTTCACCAACGCCGGAATGAATCAATTCAAGGACCTCTTCCTTGGCGCGGAGAAGCGGGAGTACACGCGGGCGACAACCTCGCAGAAGTGCGTCCGCGCCGGCGGCAAGCACAACGACCTTGAGAACGTTGGCTTTACCCGCCGCCACCACACCTTCTTTGAGATGCTCGGGAACTTCTCGTTCGGCGACTACTTCAAGCGCGAAGCCATCCAGTTCGCCTGGGAGCTCGTCACCAGCCCGGAGTGGTTCGGCATCCCCAAAGACCGCCTCTACGTCACCATCTTTCAAGGCGCCGACGGCGTGCCCCGCGACGACGAAGCCGAGGGCTACTGGATCGAGGCCGGCGTCCCCAAAGAGCGCATCTTCGAGTTCGGCCTCAAGGACAACTTTTGGCAGATGGGCGAAACCGGCCCCTGCGGCCCCTGCTCCGAGATCTTCTACGACATGGGCCTCGAAGCCGCCGAGACCCCCGGCGTGGATTTGCCTTTTGGAAAAGACGACGCCCGCTACGTCGAAATCTGGAACCTCGTCTTCATGCAATTCGACCGCTCCGCCGTCACGGAGAATGGCAAGACCACCTACAAGCTCACCCCGCTGCCCAAGCCCTCCATTGATACCGGCATGGGCCTCGAGCGCGTCGCCGCCGTGCTGCAGGGCAAGGTCAGCAACTTCGAGACAGACCTGTTCACGCCGCTGATTCAACGGGCGGCGGAATTGACCGGCCTTCTGAAAGTTCAACTGTCTGGCCCTGTGAAAGGGCACGACTTCAGTCGTGCCGAAGAGGCTCAAGAGGAGAGCGGGGCTTTAGCCCCTGCGGCGATCGAATCAATCACATCCAACGCCAGCCTGCGCATCATCGCCGACCACGCCCGCGCCGCCACCTTCCTCATCTCCGACGGCGTGCTGCCGTCCAACGAAGGCCGCGGCTACGTGCTGCGCAAGATTCTCCGCCGCGGCATCCGCCATGGTCGCCTGCTCGGGCAGGAGAAGCCCTTCATGTGCCAGATGGTCTATGCCGTCCGCGACGAGATGCAGGGCGCATACCCTGAGCTGAAGGACTCCGCCGACCGCGTCGCTAAGGTTGTTGAAGCCGAAGAGAAGCAATTTGACCGCGTGCTCTCACAGGGATCTCTCGAATGGAATCGGCTTGTCTATCGACAGAGGGATGAAATTCAGGGACAGGCATGGAAATTTCGTCGGGATCTGAAGGAGACCCTGCAAAAGGTGTCTCCTGATGTTGCTGATCGGTTCGATGTCGGTACACGAGCAATGATCGATGTCAACGCGCATTTTATTGATGATGTAGAGGAGGCTATAAATCTTGGTCTCGCCGATTCGCTGGCGAAACCTCTACTCGATAAATGGCGTCTGCTGCAAAAGATGGAGTTGTCCGTTTCCGGCAGCGACGCCTTCCATTTGTACGAAACCTTCGGCCTCCCGCTCGACTTCATGGTCGATGCCGCCCGCGATGCCGGCGTGCAGTTTGACCACGAAGGCTTCGAAGCAGCCCGCGCCGAAGAGCAAGCCCGCGCCCGCGCCAGTTGGAAGGGCGGCAGCCAGAAGACCGCCAGCCCCGCCTATCGCGAGTTGCCCAAGACCGTCTTCGAGGGCTACCGCCAGCTCAACTCCACCCTCTGCGAAGTCCTCGCCATCGTGAAAGACGGGCAAGGCGTAGCCGCAGCGGCTGCGGGCGATGCTGTCGATGTCGTCCTCGACCACACCAGTTTCTACGGCGACTCCGGCGGCCAAATCGGCGACACCGGTTTTCTTCTCGCCTCGGACGGAAACACCACCATCGCCGAAATCACCGGCTGCGTGCTGCCCGTGCAGGGCGTGCGCGCCCACAAGGCCCTGCTCAAGCAGCCGCTGGCGGTCGGCGATCGCGTGAATACGATTGTGGACGGACAGCGCCGCGACGCAATCCGGCGCAACCACACAGGCACGCACCTGCTCCACGCGGCTTTGCGCCAGGTGCTCGGCACGCACGTCAAGCAGGCCGGCTCGCTCGTTGCCCCTGACCGCCTCCGCTTTGACTTCTCGCATTTCGCGCAGGTGGCCGACGAGGAACTGCAGGACATCGAAGACATCGTCAACCGCGAAGTGCTCGCCAATGCCCGCGTCGAAACACTGGAAGACGTGCCCATCGACGTGGCCGTGAATGAGTACCACGCCATGGCGCTCTTCGGCGAAAAGTACGGCGACAAGGTGCGCGTGGTCAAATTATCCGACGGTTTCTCGACCGAACTCTGCGGCGGCACACACACCGCGGCCACAGGCGAAATCGGCCTCATCAAGCTGGTCGGCGAGGGCTCCGTCTCCAGTGGCGTGCGCCGCGTGGAAGCCATCAGCGGCCTCGGTGCGCTGGACGCCTTCCGCCGCGACTTCGAGGTGGCAAAGCTGGCCGGACAATACGTTCCCTCCGTGGACAACCTGACCGAAGGCCTCCGCGCGAAGTTTGCCAGCCAGGAAGACGAAATCAAGCACCTGCGCCGCGAACTGGAAGAAGCCCGCATGAAGTCCGCCGCAGGCGCGCTGGACGAGGCGCTCAGCCACGCCGTCGATGTGAAGGGCATTCGCCTTGTCACCTTGCGCGCGGACTCGCTCGAACGCGGCCAGTTGCGCACGCTCGTGGACAATCTGAAGCAGAAGCTGGGTGAGGGTGTTGTGGTGCTGGCCTCCGCGCAGCCCGAGGGCAAAGTCGCCATCATCGCCGGTGTCACTTCCGGGCTCGTAAAGCGCATCCAGGCCGGCAAGCTCGTCGGCGCGGTTGCCAAACTCGTCGGCGGCTCCGGCGGCGGCAAGCCGGAGATTGCCGAAGCCGGCGGCAAGGACCAGGCGCAGATTGACGCCGCGCTCAAGGCCGCGCCCGAGCTTACCGCGCAGTTGCTCGGGTAGCCGCCTCCGCGCCAAACAGTTGGAACTCGCGAATGTGCGCCTCGCGCGTGCTTGACAGGATGCGCAGGCGCACGCGGCTCGCCGTCACCGGCGCGAACGCATCGATCTTCTTGTGCCCGATGGCGTAGCCCTGCGCCACGCGCTTCCACGCCCCGCCCTGCCACGCTTCAATCGCGTACTTCTCCACGTGCTGCCCGTCGTTCAGCCACTCCATCGTCAGCGCGCGATCAAACGTAACCGGTTTGGCAAAGCTCGCCTCCAGCACCGCATGATGCGAGCCCGCAGGCGCTGACCAGAACGTGTTCTCATCCCCGTCCAGCGCGCTTGCGCTGTTGGCATCGGTGGGCTGGTGATGCAGTGCAAGGTCGTTGCCGTAGCGCGCATGCAGGGCCTCGCCCATTGCGCGCAGCCGCGCCACATCGGCATCCGGCAGCAGGCCGCGGTTGTCCGGCGCAAGGCCCAGCATCAACTGGCCGCCGTGGCCCACGGTCTGCTCATAGGTACTCACAAGCTCATCAACAGACTTGAGTGACGCTTCATCATCCGGATGCCAGAACCAGTGCATTTTGTGCAGCGGCGTGTCGGCCTCCACGGGCCGCCAGCGCAAAAAGCCGTGCCGGTCAATCACGTTCCAGTTTTCATAAGGGATGTTGCCCTTTTCGTTGCCCACCCAGCGAATATCGCCGTAGTCAAACAGGCCCATGTCCGCAAAGACCAGCGTGTTGGGTTGATAGGTGCGCAGCGTCTCCACAATGCGCTTGAAGTCGTACACGTGCCCCGCGCTGCCTGCGCCGTCCAGCCAGAACTCGGCCAGATTGCCGTAGTTCTGCGCCAGCTCTTCCAGTTCGGCCTTATAGTAGCGGTCATAAGCAGCAGAATCCTTGTAGCGCGGCTCGTGCCGGTCCCACGGCGAGAGGTAGACGCCGAACTTCAGCCCGTATTTGTGCGCGGCCTCGGCGGTCATGCGCACCAGGTCGCCTTTGCCATTCATCCACGGGCTGGCGGCTACGCTGTATTTCGTCTGCCCGGTCGGCCACAGGCAGAAGCCGTCATGGTGCTTGGCCACCAGCACCACGTAGCGCGCGCCTGCGGCCTTGGCGGCCTTCACCCACTGTTCGGGGTCCACCGCGGTGGGGTTGAAGACCTGCGGGTCCGCCGTGCCGTCGCCCCACTCGCGGTTGAGAAATGTATTGGTGCCGAAGTGGATGATCACGCCAAACTCCAGATCCTGCCACTCCACCTGCTGCGGTGAGGGCTTCAGGTCGGCGGCATTCACCTGCGCGTGCAGGCAGGGCAGGCCGCAGGTCCACACGGCTGACAGCAGCGCAATTCCACGCAGTCTATTTGCAGAGAGCTTCATGAGGGGCGGGTTCCTTCCGCATTGGATTGTAGCGAACGCGTGTACTGGGAAGGCACACCGCCGAGACTGCCCGGCGCGGATGCCGTAAGCTGGGCGTATGGCACGGCAGGACCGCGAACCGGCAGCGCTGGAGAAACTGGGGCAGCAGTTGCTGGCCTGGTATGACCATAATCAGCGCGATCTGCCGTGGCGGCGCAGCCGCGATCCCTACGCCATCTGGGTCTCTGAGGTCATGCTCCAGCAGACGCGCGTGGCCGTGGTGGAAGAGCGCTACCGTGTCTTCCTGGAGCGGTTTCCCACGCTTGCCGATCTCGCTGCCGCGCCGGAGCAGGATGTGCTGGCCCTTTGGAGCGGCCTGGGCTACTATCGCCGCGCGCGCATGCTGCACAAGGCTGCGCAGTTTGTTGTGGCGCACAACAACAGCAACCTGCCCGCCACATCCGCCGAGTTGCGCCTGCTGCCCGGCATCGGCGCGTATACCGCTGCAGCCATCGCCAGCATTGCCCATGGCGAGCGCGTGGCCGTGGTGGATGGCAACGTGGAGCGCGTGTTGTGCCGGCTGCAGGGCTGGGACGCTTCCCGCCGCACTGGCGGGGCCGCGCTGCGGCGCAGAATCGAGTCTCTGGCAGACAAGCTGCTCCACACTGGGCGCCCCGGCGACTCCAATCAGGCCCTCATGGAGCTGGGCGCCACCGTCTGCATCCCGCGCAATCCCAAGTGCATGTCCTGCCCGCTGGCGCGCACTTGCAAGACCCGCGGCGAGCATAAAACGCAGCCCAGGCCGCGCATGCTCAGCCAGGAAGTTGCCTGCGCTCTCGCCGTCCGCACCATTGGCCAGCCCGGTAACGCCCACCGCGAAGTGCTGCTGGAGCAGCGTCCAGCCACGCATTCCGTGATGCCCGGCATGTGGCAGTTGCCCGCTCTGCGCGAGGCCGCCGTGCCCGGCCCGGACCTGCTCATGACCGTGCGCCATGCCATCATGCAGGTCAACTACTACGTGCGCGTCCGCGCCGTGCGCGAGGATGAACTGCAAGTATTGACCCTGATTGCGGGCGAGCCGCGCTGGGTTCCCCTCGTGCATGCCGCCGGCATGGCGCTCACCGGACTTACCCGCAAAGTGCTCACGCGCGCCCGCTTGCTGCGCGTTCTGCCGCCAGGCGCCATTGCCGCTCCGCCCGCCGCCCGCGTACCCTGAAGGGTTCAGTGTTGTTTCATTTTCAAGAGAACCTGATTCATCCGGAGAAATAGTATGTATCGCACACGCATGTTCATCATCATGGCTTCCGTTGTTCTGGCCGCGACGCTGGCTTACGCCCGGCAGCCTGCCGATCAGGCGGTTCCCTCTATTCCCGGTCTGCCGTCTGCCGCCCGCGCCGCCGCCGCCTCCATTGATCCTGAAAAGATTCGCGCCCACGTCCGGTTTCTGTCGCTTGACCTGCTCGAGGGCCGCGGTCCCGGCACGAGAGGCGCGGAGCTGGCCGCCCAGTACATTGCCACCCAGTTTGCGCTGGATGGCCTGCAACCGGCCGGCGATAACGGCACGTATTTCC
>JAJYBT010000211.1 GCA_021778875.1 Acidobacteriota bacterium
CGCGATACCCTGAAAGCAATGCACATCGCCTACATCGGCGTCGGGGCAAACATCCCCAGCCACGCCGGCCCGCCACAGGCCACGCTGGCTGCGGCAGCCGAACACCTGGCCTCGCTCGGTCAAATCATCGCGCGTTCTTCGCTCTACTCCACCCAGCCCGTCGGCTTTGCGGACCAGCCCCGCTTCCTCAACGCCGTCATCGCGCTGCGCACCGGCCTTGCGCCGCACACCCTGCTCCAGCGCCTGCTCGCCCTGGAGCGCGACTTCGGCCGCGATCGTGCTCATGGCATTCCCAACGGCCCCCGCACGCTCGACCTCGACATCCTGCTCATGGACGACCTGGTCCTGCACGAAGCCGACCTCCAGATCCCCCATCCGCGCCTCGCCCAGCGCGCCTTCGTCCTCGTCCCGCTCGCGGAGATCGCCCCCGGCACCCCCGACCCGCGCACCGGCCGCACCGTCGCGCAGCTTCTCCAGGCCCTCCCGCCGCAGGCCAACGCCGTGCAGCCCATCACCGGCAGCCAATGGAGCGCCGCCCGGTAAAATCGTCTGGTGAGCCTCGACTTCCACGTCAGCAATGCCACCTCCGCGGGCGGCCGCCGCGCGCAGCTCGGCCTGCCCCACCAGACCGTCGAAACCCCGGTCTTCATGCCCGTCGGCACCGCCGGTTCTGTCAAGGCTGTTCCGCAGGACGTGGTCGAGTCGCTCGGAGCGCAGATCATCCTCGGCAACACCTACCACCTCTACCTGCGTCCCGGCCACGAGGCCATCCGCCGCATGGGCGGCCTGCACCGCTTCATCAGCTGGCCCCGCGCCATGCTCACAGACTCCGGCGGCTTCCAGGTCTTCTCGCTCAGCAGCCTGCGCAAGGTCACCGACGAGGGCGTGCGCTTCCGCTCCCACCTCGACGGCAGCAGCCACTTCTTCACTCCCGAGCACTCCATGGATGTCCAGATCGCCCTCGGCGCGGACATCGCCATGGCCTTCGACGAGTGCACCGAGTATCCCGCCACTCGCGAGCGCGCTCAGGAGAGCCTGCGCCTTACTATGGCCTGGGCCCGCCGCTCTCTCGAACACTTCCGCGCCCATCAGCACCGGGTTCCCTGGCACGACCAGCTCGGCGGCCGCACCCAGAGCCTCTTCGGCATCGTCCAGGGCGGAACCTACCTCGACCTCCGCCGCGAAAGCGCCGAGCGCCTCATCGAGATGGACTTCGACGGCTATGCCATCGGCGGCCTCAGCGTCGGCGAGCCCCGCCAGCTCACCCTGGAGATGATTGCCGAGGTCCTGCCCCTGCTGCCCGCCGACAAGCCCCGCTACCTCATGGGCGTCGGCTACCCCGACGAGATCGAGCAATACGCCCGCATGGGCGTGGACATGATGGACTGCGTGCTGCCCACCCGCGCCGCCCGTCACGGCCTGCTCTTCACCAGCCAGGGCCGCGTCAACATCAAGAACAAGCAGTACGCTGAGGACCAGTCTCCGCTCGATCCCGCGTGCGACTGCATGGTCTGCCGCCGCTACTCCCGCGCCTATCTGCGCCACCTCATGCAGGCCGGCGAGCCGCTTTCGGCCACGCTCAACACCATCCACAACCTCGCCTATTACCTTGGCATCATGCGCCGCGTTCGCGCGGACCTGCAGGCCCCGCAAACCGCATGACCGCCCGCATCGCACTCACCGGCACGTTCCAGGAGATCCTGCCATGACCGCACAGCCCCCGCATCCGCCACGCGTTCCCTTGCTTCAGAAGGATCAGGTCACCCCGGAAGCCGCCGTGCTCTACCAGCAGCTTCTCGCCACCCGCGGCGTCGTGCCCAACATGTTCAAGGCCCTCGCCCACGTGCCCGATCTGGCGCTCGGCATCACCGCCCTGCTCAAGCCCCTCATGGGCGAGGGCGCCCTGCCCGCCTGGTACAAGGAGCTCATCGCCACCCGCGTTGCCTCGCTCAACCAGTGCGAGTACTGCGTCAGCGCGCATCGCCACCTCGCCCTTCAGCGCGGCGCGACCCCGCAGCAGGTGGCCAGCTACGATGCCTTTGAAACCGGTCCCTTCACGCAGAAAGAGAAGGCAGGCTTCCGCTACGCCAGCCTGCTCCACGCCTCCGGCCACGCCATCCACGACGCGGCCTTCCACGACCTCCAGGCGCACTTCAGCCCCGCAGAGATCGTCGAGCTCACCGTCCTCGCAGCGGCCTTTGAGATGTTCGCGCGCATCAACTCCTCGCTGCACATCCCCGTCACGCCGCTGCCCGCGGACTAGCCGCCTACTTCGCCAGTTCCTTTACAAAGAAGTCGGCCATCATGTGGTTCGCTTCAATCGCCTCCGGCAGCTTTGAGTCGTACCAGAAGGCATGCGGCAGCGCGTCAAACAACACCATGCGCGCATCCACGCCCGCATGCAGATAAGCGCGTTCCAGGTTCGCCGTCCCGCTCAGCAGCAGGTCGCGCCCGCTGGTCACAAACAGCGTCGGCGGCAGCCCGTGCAAATCCGCATAGACTGGCGAAAGCACCGGATCCCTGGCGTCGGTCCTGCCCACATACTTCGGAAGATGCGCGCCCGTCGCAGGTGGATCCAGATGCCCTGCCAGCCCGCCAAGCGAGTACATCGCCTGCGAATCTCCCGCGCGCGCAAAGTCGCCCATGCCGCTGAAGATGCCCAGCGCCGCAGGCATTGGCAGCCCCAGCTGCTTCAGCTTCACCGCCACCTCGCCCGTCAGAATCGCCCCCGCTGACGTGCCGTAAATCACGATGTGCTCCGGCTTGTACGTCTTCAGCAGCTCGCGGTACACGGCCACGGAGTCCTCCACGGCCGCAGGAAACGGAGACTCCGGCGCCAGCCGGTACAGCACCGCCACCACCTTGATCTTCGTGTACCCGGCAATTGGAATCGTCTCCGTATAGGACCCCGAGTCCGAGTCGAACCCGCCGCCGTGCAGGTTCAGCAGCACCTTGTCGCGATTGCTTTCCGGCATCCCTTCCGGTGTCACAATGCGCACCGGCACGCCCGCCATCGTCGTATTCACCAGCGTATTCGGGCATAGCCTGCTCCACTCCGCCGCCGCCCGCACCGCCCACGCATCCGTGCTGCGCCGGCGCTCTGCCAGCGGCACAGCTGGCCCCTGGTCGGGCACCACGCGGCTCAGCCACTGCTGCGCCTCCGGGCTCAGTTCCTGCGGAATGGGCACTACCCGCGTCACGTGTGCCGTTCCCTGCGCGTCAATGTAGCTGGTGTCGCGCATCGGGGCCTCCGTCGCCGTCGTGGGCTTCAGCGCCGCCTGTTGGGCCATCAGCGCCGAGGGCGCAAACAAAAGCAGAGACGCGGTGCAGCGAAATACCAGTGACATTCCGACGGTATCCTCCCTTGGGAAATCCCTTCGCCACCGTACCTGCCGGCGGCATCCGGACCCGTTCACCATACCAGACCACGCCTGCCCCGCGAATCACTTGCATCCGTGCCGCGCAAAACAAACGGGGAGCGGCAATGTTCGCTCCCCGTTCGCGGTTCGTCGTACTTGGGATTACTTCGGCAGTATCAGCAGCCCTGCCTCCAGCAGGATCTCCGTCAGTCGATCCAGTGCCCGCGGAAGCCGGCTGTGTACCGCGCGCGCACTCATGCCCAGCAGGTCAGCGGTCTCGGCCTGCGTATACTCCTGCAGCACAATCCGGCTCAGGATGCGGCGATCCAGCGCGCCCAGCTGATTCAGGCATCGCTCCACATCCAGAACAAAGATCACCGCGTCCTCAAACGTGCGGACCGGCCTGCTGGAAACCCATCCCCGCGCAATCGGCTCCCCCAGAATCGAGGGCGCCCGCCCCACCTGCATCGACGCATACAGGTAACGCCGCAGCATGCCTTCCGTGTGCTTGCGATAGAAGGCCAGGCTTGCATCCGGCTTCCCGGCACTGGCGCTTTCCTGCGCCGTCTGCTCGGGTCTTGCCATCTCCTTTTCTCTGTCTATTCCCGGGTCTGCAGACCAGATCTTGCGTGGACTGCTGGCTCCCCAGATCAACGGCAACCGCAGGGCTGCGCTCATTGCGCACCTCCCGCGGTGCCCACCACGGCCCACAGGCTCGCCAGCGGCTTGTGCAACGGACGACCGCGCCGCTTCCGGGTCTCAGGCAGTGGAAAGTCCTTCAGTTTGGTGTCACATTCCTTGCAGTAGACACTCCCATGATTGCTGGCACGGTACCAAAGACAACCGCAGCCCTCGCAAACCTTCAATTGCACGCGCAATTCCATGACGAATTCTCCAATACAGCGTTGTCCCCCACCGGTTCTGCCTTGTCGCGGCGATGCAGTAGGGTAGAGAGTACAAGCCCCGGAACCTCAGGATTCTGTTGTCCTGATGGGGGAGTGTCCGTGCCTGTCTCTCGTTCGTTGTCATGCTTCTAGCGCGCAGATTCTGGAATTCTCGCTTAGGTTCACTTCGGCTGCCTCTGGCGGGCCGCTCGAAGAGAAGCCGTATCTCTGCTGTGCACATGCCTTTCGTGTTCGTTGTTCATGCAACCTCCGCGGGATAGCGTTTCCCTACCCATCAGAGGGATTCCGATGTACGCCTTCTTCCAGTAAATTTCCCTCAAACCAGTGCGAGATGAAGTAAAGCCAATCTAGATTTGTGTCTATTCAGCGTCAACGCGTGGCGACACATTTCCTCAGTTCGGCGCTTTATCCGCGCGGCAAACCCTGAATATGAAGGCCAATCCGTACAATTCGGTTTTCTCTGGGAAAATTCAGACCGTTTGTCTCCATTGCTGGTGGCGGACTTTCCACAGATGAACTTTACCCAGATGCATGAGCGACTCCGTCTGGAACTGCTCCGCAGGATACAAAGGGGAACACTCAGCGTCTCTCTCCTCGCCCGACAGACCGGCTTTGGCCAATCGCACCTGTCGAACTTTCTGCACAGGCGGCGCCAGCTCTCACTTGAGGCGTTGGACCGCATCCTCGCCGCGCAGCACCTCGTCGCCTCGGATCTGCTGCCCACCAAACTCAGGGCCATCGACCTGCCGCCGCTCGAGGACAACAGCGCCGTACCCGTCGTCTCGCATGCCACGGCATTGAACGATCCCTACATTCGCTCATCCGCCGTGCAAGCCGTGCTGCATCTGCCGCAACAGGCACTGCAATCGCTTCGCGCGCGCGCCTCGGCCTCCCGCAAAACATGGCAGCGCTTCGTGGTCGTGCGCATCCCCTCTGCCGACGCCATGCCCATGGACCCGCTCATCCTGCCGGAGGCCCTCGCCGTCATCGACCGCCACTACAACTCGCTCGCGCCCTATCGCCCCAGCCGGCCCAACCTCTACGCCGTCCGCACCGGCGCGCACCTCTCCCTGCGCTATGCCGAGCTGGTCTCCGCGCGCCTCGTGCTCCGCCCGCTCAACATCGCCTTCCCCATCGATCTCATTGAAGTGGATAAACCAGAAGCGGCCAGCGAACTCATCGCCGGCCGCGTCGCCCTCATCCTCAACGAGTGCTGAGCACCCGCCACTTACACATCGTGGTCCGTATCCGGATTCGAGAATCGCGTATACCGCGAGAGGAAGTTCAGCAGCACCGTATCCGTCGGTCCGTTACGCTGCTTCGCAATAATGATCTCCGACTTGGCCTTATCCGCCTCAGACATCTCTTCCGTGCGGTTGTAGTAGGCCTCGCGATGAATAAACATCACCACGTCCGCGTCCTGCTCAATCGAGCCCGATTCGCGCAGGTCGCTCAGCAGCGGACGCTTGTCATCCCCGCGCCGCTCGCTCGCACGCGACAGCTGCGACAGCGCCATCACCGGCACATCCAGTTCCTTGGCCAGCGCCTTCAGGCCGCGCGAAATCGCCGACACCTCCTGCGTCCGGTTCTCATACCGCTTGCCGCCCGCCGAGGGCA
>JAJYBT010000212.1 GCA_021778875.1 Acidobacteriota bacterium
CATTCAACTTGCCTCGGCGGGCGAGTACAAGCTGGAGGCGGTGAAGGAGATCCTGGGGCAGAAGCTGGTCAAGCGCGGCGTTTCCCTCAAAAACCTGACCTATGGCAAGCTGGAACCGGCTGCCGGGCAAAGCGTGCGCCAGAAAATCAGCCTGCAGCAGGGCATTCCAACGGAGAAGGCCAAGGAGATTGTCCGCCTGGTCAAGGACTCGAAAAAGAAGGCGCAGGCCAGCATTCAAGGCGATACTGTGAGAGTATCCAGCAAAGATCGCGACGAGCTGCAGTCGATAATTGCCTTGCTGCGGGGAAAAGATCTGGGAGTGGATTTGCAGTTTACGAACTACCGCACGAATTAAAGATTGCCTTGCGGGCACAGGCGCATCCAGGATGGGGCGTCGAACAATCAGGTCCTGCCGGGAACGGAAAGAGCGGGAAACAGAGACCTTTGAGCACCTTGGCCATAGCGACGGCGAGAGAAGTCTTCGATCTGCTGCGGGAAGACCTTGTGGCGATCGAGCAGGAGTTGGGCCGCGATGCCGCCTCCAGCGTCAGCACCATTACGGAAATTGCCGAATACCTGCGCGAGGGCGGCGGCAAGCGCATTCGCCCGTCGCTGCTGCTGCTGACGGCGCATCTGCTGGGCTACGCGGGGCCGGGCGCCATCCGGCTGGGCGCGGTGGTCGAGATGGTTCACACGGCCACGCTGGTGCATGACGACATCATCGACGGCGCCGACACGCGCCGCGGGCGGCCATCTCCCAATACCACCTGGGGCAATGAGAAGTGCGTGCTGGCCGGCGACTGGCTCTACATGCAGGCCTTTCGCGTGGCTCTCGAAGAGAAGAACCTGCGCGTGCTGGAGCTGCTGATTGGGCTGACGCAGCAGATGGTCGAGGGCGAGCTGCTGCAGATTCAAAAGCTGGGCAAGGCTGTCTCAGAGGCCGAGTACTACGACCTGATCTTCCGCAAAACCGCCTGCCTGTTTTCCGTCTCGATGCGGCTGGGCTCAGTGCTGGCCGGCGCGAGCGAGGCGCAGGAGGACAACCTGGCGGCCTATGGGCGCGCCGTGGGGCTGGCCTTCCAGATTGTGGACGACGTGCTGGACCTGACCGCAACCGAAGAGGTGCTGGGCAAGCCTGTGGCCAGCGACCTGCGCGAGGGCAAGGCCACGCTGGCCGTGATTCACTCGATTGACCACGGCACGGCGCGCGACCGGCAGGCAATCCAGCGGGTGCTGGACGACCGCAGCTTTGAGCACGTGAGCCGTGGCGAGATCCAGGAGATTCTGCTTCGCAACGGCTCAGTCGAGTACGCCATGACGCTGGCCGACCGCTACGCCGAGCAGGGTCGCCAGGCGCTCGCGCACTTCCCTGACTCCGACTTCAAGCGCGCCCTGCTCTGGGTGCCGGACTTCGTGGTCGCGCGGGAGAAGTAGCGGCTATCCGTTCGAGTCTCAACCCGCGCCTCAATTCATGAGTTACCCGATGTTTGCTATAGTGGTCACACATGCAGATACCTGCGACAGTTTGGCGCATCGGACTGGTACCGTTGCGACTACTGCGGGTCATTAGATTCCAATGGCCAAAGGTACAACTAGTTTTCACCTGGCTTTTCACTTCCCGCGAGACCACGAATCACACCTACGACCTAACGGAGCGAAATCTCTCCGACCTCGCGGACCTTATAGCAGTCATCACGGGATGTCCACGCGCAGAAGTGATTGGGTACATTCGTGAACCACTGACGGATAGTGCGCTGCTATCTCACATCAACAACGTGATCAGCCGCTCTCCGAGTCTATCTCGCTCTCGCGCCGATCATGCGGCGCGGTTTGGGCGCAGGCTCGGATGGTACGCATTCGCTCGTATCCTTAAGCCGCGAATGACAGTGGAAACCGGTGTCGACAAGGGTCTGGGCTCGGTGCTCCTTTGCTCTGCGCTGCTGAGGAACATGCGGGAAGGTTTCCCGGGGCGTTATTTCGGAACCGACATCAATCCACGAGCCGGCTATCTGTTATGTGGCGAATACGCTTCGGCAGGGAGCATCCATTATGGAGATTCCATAGAGTCACTGCGCCAGTTGTCGGGTGGGGTTGATCTATTTATAAATGACAGCGACCACTCATCTGACTATGAGTACGCCGAATACCACGTGATAGAAGAGAAACTGTCACCATCTGCCGTCATTTTGAGCGACAATGCTCATGCAACAGATTCTCTTCGCCGATTTGCCCAGGAATCTGAGCGGCAGTTTCTCTTCTTTTCCGAAGCGCCCAAGGACCACTGGTATCCAGGCGGGGGGATCGGCATCGCGGTACCGCATCTCCCGATCACCAAGAACGAACTGAAGGCACCTAGCACATCTTCCTAGAGCGCATCCGCTCTGGGTATACAATTCGTGGTCGCACATGAAAGACGACCGATCTCCAAGGAGACAACGTGGCGGGTGTCTGGACCGAGGTAGACGACTATTTCGCCGGCCTGCTGATTCCTTCCGAGGAAAAGCTTGAAGCCGCCCTGCTGGCGAATCAGGAAGCCGGACTGCCTGCCATTGACGTCACTCCCCTGCAAGGACGGTTCCTGGAGCTGCTGGCCCGCGTCTCCGGCGCACGGCACATTCTTGAAATCGGCACGCTGGGCGGCTACAGCACCATCTGGCTTGCCCGCGCACTGCCCGAAGGCGGGCGCGTCGTCTCGCTGGAGCTGAACCCGCTCCATGCCGACGTTGCCCGCGCCAATCTGGGCAACGCCGGTGTGCTGGACCGCGTGGACCTACGCATGGGTCGCGCAGTGGAGAGTCTCGCGGCTTTGGAGAAGGCGGGAGCCGAGCCCTTCGACATGATCTTCATTGACGCTGACAAGCAGGGCTACCCGGAGTACCTCGATTGGGCTTTGAAGCTGTCGCGCCCCGGAACGCTCATCGTGGCTGATAACGTTGTCCGCGATGGCATGGTGATTGACCCAAACAGCGACGACCCAAACGTGCAGGGCGTAAGGCGCTACACAGAGAAGCTGGCCAGCGAGCCGCGGCTGAGCGCGACGGTGCTGCAGACGGTCGGGTCAAAGGGATACGACGGCTTTGCGCTGGCGGTTGTGCTGCGCTGACGAGCCCACAGCCTTCTATTTCTCCGCCATCATCTCCCGCAGCGCCGCGGCATAGTGCTCCGGCAGGGGCTTCCTGCACAACTGGTCATCGCAGACCACATGCACCGTCTCGCCCTCGGCTAGGAGCTGGTGCTGCTCGCCCTCAGGCGCCTTGCGCAAAATCCGGTATGCGAACTTCAGCACGGAGCCGCGCAGCATCGCCGGTCGCGTCTCGATAAGGATTTCGTCGTCATAGCGGGCGGGCGAGCGATAGCGGCAGGTGGCTTCCACCACCGGCAGAATGCACTCGTGCTCTTTCTCCAACTGGCTGTAGGCAAGGCCGAGGGAGCGCAGCAGTTCCACGCGGCCCAGCTCAAACCAGACCAGGTAGTTGGCATAGTAGACAATGCCCATCTGGTCGGTTTCGGCATAGCGCACTCTAACCTGGTGCGTGGTGACTGGCATCCGGCGGGCTCTCTGATCGCTGAAGCCGTCAGGGCTTCAATTTGGTAAAGATGGGCAGCTTGGTCACGTCGTTGAAGATCACGAAAACCGTGAACATCATGAGCACCACGAAGGCCGCCTGATAGATGCGCTCCTTGACGTTGATGCTGATGTCATGGCGCAGCGCACTCTCAATCAGCAGCAGCAGAATCAGGCCGCCGTCGAGGATCGGGAAAGGCATCAGGTTCAGGATGGCCAGGTTGAGGCTGATGACGCCGGCCAGATAGAACTTGGCATACCATCCCTTGGTCTCAGCCGCGTCGCCGGCCATGCGGGCAATGCCCACCGGGCCTGCGAGCTGGTTGGCGGCAACTCTGTGGGTTGCAATCCGCTCGAGCATCTGGACGATGACCGTGGAACCATCTGCACAGAACTGTGTCGACTTGGCGATCGCCTTGCTGAGCGGCAGCGGCGCATGGCGAATGGGCGGCGGAACGGCCATGAAGCCAAGCTTCCAGCCAGTGTCAAGCTTGGCCGGACGGGCCGTGAGGGGGCCAACCATTGCGCCGTTGCGCAGCACCATGAGCGAAAGCGGCTTGCCCTGGCCGGCCTGCATATAGGCCAGCAGCGAGCTGACGGTGTGGAAGGGGTGGCCATCGACGGACACGATGGAGTCGCCGCCCTTGAGGCCGGCCTGATCCGCGGGGGTTCCCGGCGAGATCGTCTGGATGCCGATGGGGCCGGACATATACTGCGGAAGAATGCCGGCCAGGTCTTGGTCATTCAGTTCCCCGGGCACCAGCATGGAGAGCTGCACCGTTTTGCCGGCGCGCTCGACGGCAACGGGCACCATCTGGTTGGGGTCCAGCGCGATGTGCGCAAAGACCTGCTCCCAGCTTGGATTGTCCTGGCTGGCAAAACGGGTGATGACATCGCCGGGCTGAAATCCAGCCTGGGCAGCGGACGAACCGGGAACCACCCACTCGATGGTCGTGGAGCTCACATCGTGGGCCGGGACTTCGTTAATCCAGCCGAAGTAGATGGTCATGGCGGCGAAGGCCAGGATGAAGTTGGCCAGCGGACCCGCCACGCCGATGAGCATGCGCTGCCAGCGGGGGTGGGATGAAAATGCCGCCGGATCTTCCACCGGCTGTTCTTCGCTGGGGTTTTCGCCGGTCATTTTGACGTAGCCGCCGAAGGGCAGCAGGCAGACCTTGTAGTCTGTGTCGCCGCGCTTGATGCCGAAAAGGCGCGGCCCAAAGCCGATGGAAAACGCCTCGACGCGGACGCCACAGAGTTTGGCCACCGCAAAGTGCCCAAACTCGTGTACCACCACCATGATTCCGATGAGGACGACAAAGGCGATGGCGGAAACTAGAAAATCATGCATAGATTTGGAGTCAAACCCTCGGTCAAGCAGTCCGCGCTGAGCTGGCGCATTGCATTCTCAAGCCACGAGTGCCCTGGCCATTTGACGCGCCAACTGGTCCGCCGCTAGCACCTCGACAATCGTGGCGGGGTGCGCCTCGGGCGTGGATGCCAGCACTGCTTCAATTGTACGCGGGATTCCGGTAAAGGGAATCCTACCTTCGAGGAATGCTTCCACAGCCACCTCGTCGGCCGCATTCAGGGCAATGGCGTGGGCGCCGCCCTTTTCCGCCGCCTCGTAGGCCAGCCGCAGGCAGGGGAAACGCTCAAAATCGGGCTGTTCGAAGTCCAGGTGGCGCAGGGCGGCCAGGTCGAAGGTCAGATTCGAGGCCGGCCGCTCAGGGTAGGCCAGGGCGTAGAGAATGGGCAGGCGCATGTCTGTGACCGAAATCTGCGCCAGAATCGACCCGTCCACATACTCCACCAGCGAGTGCACGGTGGACTGGGGATGGACCGTGACCCGTACCTGGCTGGGAGGTACATCGAAGAGACGGCATGCCTCGATGATTTCGAGCCCCTTGTTCAGCATGGTGGCTGAATCAATGGTGATGCGGCGGCCCATGACCCAGGTGGGGTGCTTGAGCGCCTGCGCGGGGGTGATGCTGGCGAACTGCTCCAGTGGAAGCTGGCGGAACGGGCCGCCCGACGCTGTGAGCCAGATGGTCTTGACCTCGGCGTGCGTGCCCACGCGCATGCACTGGTGCACGGCGTTGTGTTCGCTGTCGATGGGCAGGATGGGCACGTTGCGCTCGCGCGCCGCTCGGGTAAGGATCTCGCCCGCGGCGACCATGCACTCCTTGTTGGCCAGGCCGACGGGCTTGCCCGCCAGAATCGCCGCATGGGTGGCCTCAAGACCCGCCACACCCACAATCGCGGAGACCACAAAGTCCGCATCGGCAAGG
>JAJYBT010000213.1 GCA_021778875.1 Acidobacteriota bacterium
AAACAAAATTTTCAGGGGGGGGTGGGGGTACCTCCCCTAGCTCCTAGCCGCTAGCTGCTAGCTCGGTGGTGGATGCGTGGCTTGGCATGCTTCAAGGTTAGCGAATTGGCCGGAAATAGTTCGCACATTGTGGCGCGAGAATTTTCTGTTTGTTTTCAGCGGGTTAGAGTGCGTTTGGGGATTTGGGGGCATTGACACGGGTGGGGAGCGTGCTGACCGGCCAGCCCGCTGACTTGCCGGCTGGCTGCTTGCAGACGCCACAATTCGCTTGCCCGCTCTTCCGCGCGCCTCCTATGCTTGACCGACACTTACAACATCCCCTTCGCGCCTCCCCGGCGCGCCTGAGTGCGAGGTCATCGGTATCATGAACAAGCGGGAGTTTCTCAAAGTCTCAGGAGCGGCAGTGGCGGGCAGCGTGGTGTCGCGTTTTGCATCGGCGCAGGAGCAGCACGAGCGCCGCACCAACTGGGCGGGCAACCTTACCTACAGCACAGACAGTCTCTACACGCCCGCCACGGTCGCCGATGTGCAGCGCATCGTCAAAAGCTGCGACCATCTGCGCGCCCTCGGCTCGCGCCACTCCTTTAACTCCATCGCCGACAGCCATCACCACCAGATCTCGCTCACGGCCCTGGGCGAAATGTCGCTCGACGAGCAGGCGCGCACTGTCACCATCGGCGGCGGCGTCCCGTACGGCGTCCTCGCCCCGTGGCTCGACGCGAAGGGTTACGCGCTGCACAACCTCGCTTCGCTGCCGCACATCTCCGTCGCCGGGGCCTGCGCCACGGCCACGCACGGCTCCGGTGTGCACAACGGCAACCTTGCCACGCAGGTGGCCGCGCTGGAGCTCGTTACCGCCAACGGCGACCTTGTGCATCTCTCGCGCGAGAAGGACGGCGACCGCTTTCTGGGAGCCGTTGTTGGGCTGGGCGCCGTGGGCATCGCCACCCGCGTCACGCTCCACGTGCAGCCCACCTTCCGGGTCGCGCAGTCCGTCTACCAGAACCTCTCGTTCGATCCGCTGGAGCACCACTTCGACGAGATCTTCGGCAGCGGCTACAGCGTCAGCCTGTTTACGGACTGGCAGAACAACCGCGCCACGCAGGTCTGGATCAAGCGCCGCCTCACGCCCGGCGACGCCAACCGCTGGCAACCGGAGTTCTTTGGCGCCAGGCTCGCCACGCAAAAGCTTCACCCGCTGGCCGGCCACAACCCGGAGAGCTGCACCGAGCAGCAGGGCATTCTCGGCCCCTGGTACGAGCGCCTGCCGCACTTCCGCATGAACTTCACGCCCTCCAGCGGGCAGGAGCTGCAGACCGAGTACTTCGTCCCGCGCGAGCAGGGCTACCAGGCCATCCGCGCCGTCGAAAAGATCCGCGACCGCATCACCCCGCACCTGTTCATCACCGAGTTGCGCACGATTGCCCCGGACGAGCTGTGGATGAGCATGGCCTACCAGCGCCCGTCACTTGCCCTGCACTTTACCTGGAAGCCGGAGTGGCCCGCCGTGCGCGAGGTGCTGCCGCTTATTGAGCAGGCGCTCGCGCCCTTCGATCCCCGCCCGCACTGGGGCAAGCTCTTCACCATGCCGCCCGCCCGCGTGCAGGCGCAGTACAAGCGCCTCGCGGACTTTCAGGCGCTGCTCAAACGTCACGATCCCGACGGCAAGTTTCGCAATGAGTTCGTGCGCCACGCGCTTTACGCGGGCTGATGGGAACCTGTACCGCGGAGGCTATCCCTTGCGGCGGTACAGGATCTGGAACTCGTATCCGGGGTTTGCCGGGAACAGCGCGGCTACGTGGCGCAGCCGCTCCGCCAGCGTCGGCGCGGCCAGCAGCGGATAGTCGCGCTCGCGCAGGTCGTGGTAGTCAAAGTCGACTGCCAGCGAGAGCATGTAGATGGCCAGCGCGTCAGAGAACGACGCCTCAAAGTAGGTGTTGCGCGCGCGCTCGTCCGGGCTGGCCTGCCCGGGGCGCACGTCCTGCGCCCGGCGACGGCTCTCCCACGCGTCCTGGCTCGTCTCGCCGCGCACCTGGGCCTCCGCCTGCGACCACACCATGGCGGAAAAGCTCTCCGGCACGCCTGCGGCCTCCACAAAGTTGTGGGCCACGTTGATGAAGAACTCAAACGCCAGGCCAAAGCGGTCTTCCACCAGCCGCGTGGAAAGAAACACCGCCTCCAGCGCGCCAAAGTTGGCGTTGCGGTGGCACACTGCGCGGTCGCCCAGCTCCACGGAGTAGGACGGCGCAATCATGACCTCCCCCGTATCCGCAATGGTGAGGGGGACGAAGTAATACGCGCGGTTCACAAGCGCAGCCGAGAGCGTTGCCGGCACTGCGCCTACCAGCCGCTCCAGGTCGCCCTCTGGAAGGCGAACCTCGCCCCACGCACCGTAGCGGATTCCATTCGGGGCCTGACCGACAGTCGTCTGCGTAGCGACCTTCTCGGCATGCCAAAGTTCGATTTGTACATTGCTGGCCATCGAACTGTATTCTAGACGACGGAGGCGACCCCCATGACACTTTCAGCATCCGCTGAGCGCCCCGGCGGCACCGTGCTCGGCTTTCCCCTCAAAGGCTTCGGCCTCTTCACCAGCATGCTGCTGGCCTTTGCCTCGGCCTTCTTCGTCCTCTGCGCGTCCACAGCCATCGCCATCTTTGCGCTGCTGGCGTGGAACCTCATTGGCCACCACGCCGTCAACTACGCTGACACCTATCGCTACGTGGGGTTTCCGCTCAGCTTGCTCACGCTGGCCGTGGCCGTGCCCTTCTTCGGCATCCTGTGGCTGAGGGCCAAGCTGCGCGGCTAGCGCCGCGCCATCCACTGCTGCAACGCTCTGCTCTTCTCTCGTCCGCCGGCAATCTGGCCACCCATGGCCTCATGCTGCCAGCCCAAAGCGCTCCTGCAGCACGCAAATGCTCATCAGCAACATAAGCACCTGATCGTTGGCCACGCGCGCGCCTACGTCCATCTCCGGCAGCCGATCCAAAAGCGACACCACGGCCTTCTGATTGAAGAAGGGGACCGCGGCCATGACCGG
Organism: Acidobacteriota bacterium; assembly: GCA_021778875.1. The sequence goes on from JAJYBT010000213.1 coordinate 3,041, forward strand.
GCCGCGCAGCGTGTCCTGCACAAAGTCGTGAAAGGTTTCGTCGGGCGTGAGCGTGGCCGGCGGACTTAAGAACGGATGCTTCTGCCGGCGATACACCGTGTCCGTCACAACGTCGCGCACCGCCTCTCGCAGCACATACTTCTCGGTCATGCCGCGAATCTTCATGCTCACCGGCTGCGAACAGACGCACTCCACCACCTTGTGATCGAGAAACGGCAAACGCCCTTCAATCGAGTGCGCCATCTCCATGCGGTCGCCCAGCATCGTCAGAATGTAGCCCGGCAGCACCGACTTGCCCCAGAGATACAGCGACTGGTGAATCGGATCGCGGCCCTTCAACCGGCTCTCCACGTCGATATCCGCGAGGAGCGGACGATAAGGCTCACAACCCTCAAAGCGATGGGCAAAATCCCTGTCGAGCAGCGGCTGCATCTTCATGGCGCGCGACGAGAACGTCTCCATCCACGACGGCACATATCCAAGCACGCGCTTCACACTCTCCAGATTCCCGACGTCTCCATCCGGCAGCAGCAAGCCGCGCGAAACGGTGTTGTGCTCATCGAGCCATGTCAGCAGTTGTTTAATCTCTTCCGGGTTCTGACCCTCGCGGTTATAGAGCAGCATGTCACGGCGAAAATGCGCATAGCCGCCCAGAATCTCGTCAGAGCCTTCCCCGGTGATCACCACTTTGTAGCCTGCGTCGCGCACCGCCTTGCTCAGCAGAAACTTCGCCACTCCGTGAGCGTTGACGCAGGCGCACTCGGCCTGCGCAATCGCATCCGCAAAATTCTCGGCAAGATGCCGTTGCCCTATCGGTATGGTGTGAAACTCCGCCCCGGTCAGGGCGGCCATCTCGCGCGCAATGGGCCCCTCGTCATACTCGGCCTGCTCAAAGGTCAGCGTGAAAGCGCGAATCGGCTCAGGATGATGCCGCGCGGCAAGCCCCAGTACCGCGCACGAATCGAGCCCGCCGCTCAGGTACACGCCCACAGGCACATCGGCGCGCAGCCGGATGCGCACTGCCTCTTCGAGCTCGTGGCGAAACTGGGCGGCATAGTCTTCGCTCGAACGGTTGGGCGCCGTCACGCTGGCCGCCGGATAATTGAAGTCCCAATAGCAGTTGATCTGGAAATGCCTGTCCGTTGCCAGCAGGTGATGTCCGGGCGGCACCTGGTAAACCCCGTCATAGAGCGTGCGCATCTGGTGCCCGGCAAACGCCACCGCGTGATAGACGCTCTCCTCATCCCATCGCGCCGGCACGCCCGCGGCAAACAGCGCCTTGACCTCGGAGGCGACATAAAGCGCATCCTTGTGCCATGCATAGAACAGCGGCTTGATGCCGAAGCGGTCGCGTGCCGCAAACAGGCAATGCTGCTTCTCGTCCCATAAAATCAGCGCAAACTCGCCGCGCAACTGATGCATGCACTGCGGTCCGAGTTCCTCCCAGAGGTGCAGCGCAATTTCACTGTCTGAGCGCGTGCTGAGCCGGTGGCCGCGCGACTTGAGCTCACGCTGAATGGCCTCGTATTCGTAGAACTCGCCGTTGACGATGATGTGGGTGCGGCCGTCCTCGCTGTGGATCGGCTGGTCGCCCGTCGTCAGATCAATGATGCTCAGCCGCGCGTGGCCAAGGCCGATGCGATGATCCGCGCTGATCCACTGGCGCTGGCCATCCGGCCCACGGTGGTACATCGACCGGGTGGCGCGCTGCAGAGTCTCTGGAGAAACCTGTTCCCGATGGGAGTAGATGCCCACGATGCCGCACATAGTCTGCTCGACCTCCGGTGGTAATTTCGAATTTGAACGGCAGGGGAAGAAAGAGGGGGAAGAACAGCATGCGGAGCATAGCATCGCCGGACAAAGACGGGCAAGAGAAATAGAGACTGCGCGCTGGATTCTCCTGCCGCGCTTCCATCCCGGCACAGACGTTGGTCCCCGACGCAGCAACAAAAAGCGGCTCCGCTCATGCGGAACCGCTTTTTGTTTGCTTTTTGCCTGAGAGCTGTTTTTTTCTTATTGCCCTGCCGGCCTGGGATTCGCCGGGTCAAACCTGGCCACCTGAATCTTCTTTGCCAGTCCGAGCTTCGACAGGATCCAGATGCCCCAGAAGTTCGGATCAATCTCATACCATGCCAACCCATGACGGGCAGAGACCGGATGCGCATGGTGGTTGTTGTGCCAGCCCTCGCCGCCGGTCAGCAGCGCCACCCACCAGTTGTTGCGCGAGTCGTCGCGCGTCTCAAAGCGCCGGCTGCCCCACAGGTGCGTGGCAGAGTTCACCAGCCACGTGGCATGCAGACCCAGCGTCACGCGCAGCGTAACGCCCCACAGCACCATGGCAATGCCGTTCACCGGCCCGCCAAAGTACCATCCGCCGCCCAGCAGCATCAGTCCCGTAAGCGTAATCGGCAGCCAGTGATACTTGCTCAGCCACACGTGAAAGCGGTCGCGGCCCAGGTCCGGCGAGTAGCGCGCGAGTACCTCGGTCTGGGCATGCAGCGCCTCGCCGAAGAGGATCCAGCCCGCGTGCGCCCACCAGGCGCCTTCGCGCGGCGTGTGCGGATCGCCCTCGTGGTCGCTCAGCTGGTGATGCACCCGGTGCGTCGAGACCCAGAAGATCGGCCCACCCTCCAGCGAGAGCGTTGCGCAGATGCTCATCAGGTACTCCACCCACTTCGGTGTCTGATAGCCGCGATGCGTCAGCAGCCGGTGATAGCACATGCCAATGCCCACATTGATGGCCAGCACATACAGCACCGCCATCACCGCCAGCCGCTGCCAGGTGAACAGAAACAGC
>JAJYBT010000214.1 GCA_021778875.1 Acidobacteriota bacterium
TCGTGTACCTGCGCGCCCACCAGGCCGAGGATGAGCTGATGGTTGGCTTCGTAGAGGCCGGGCGAGTCGACGATGTTGGATGCCTGGATGGCATTTACGAGATCGGTGATGGTGACGCCGTCAGCGGCCAGCAGGGCAAGGTTGGGGACTACGTGGAACTCCGGCACCTGACCGCCCTGCACTATCACGGTGCTGACGCCAGTGACGCGATTGAGCGGAGGCTTCAGGTCGTAGGTGGCAATCTCCCACAGCTGCGTTTGCGGAATAGTGGTGGAGGTAAGGCTGTAACCGAGGATGGGAAACGTGGCGAAGGTGAGCCGGTTGGAGGTGACGCGCGCGGTGGGCGGCAGCGTCTGCTCCACTTTGCTGAGCGCCGCATCGACCAGTTGCAGAGAGCGATACATGTCCTCATTCCAGTTGAAGAAGAGGCTGACCTCTGCCGAACCGCGGCTGGTGGTGGAGCGCACGGTCTCAAGGCCGGGCACGGAGTTGACCGCATCTTCAATGGGCTTGGTGATGGTGACCTGCATCTGCTCGACCGGCATGACGCCGTTGTCAACGCCGATGACGACACGGGGGAAGTTCGTCTCAGGAAAGACGGCGATGGGCACCTGCGTGGCGAGATAGATGCCTGCGACGGTGAGCACGGCCGCGAAGAAAAAGATGGTTCGCGTAGAGCGCGCGAGCCAGAACGAGCGGGAAGGCTGAGGGGTGCGGGAGGGGTCGCTGGACATCAGTTGTCTCCGTTGCCCTTGCCGGCTGCAGGCTTGGCGTCGTCGTCCGCGGCAGGTCCGATCTTGACCTTCGCCCCGTCGTCGAGGCCGTAGGCTCCGCCGGTGATGACCATGTCGGTTTGCGAGACGCCGTTGAGGATCTGTACATCGTCGCCGTCGACAATGCCTACGGTGACGGGCTTGCGATGGGCGACTCCGTCCGCGCCCGCGAGCATGACGGACTTGCTGCCATCCTGCGCGGTGAGTAGCGCGGATTGCGGAACCTTCCATGCGTTCTGCACGGTCTTGCCAGTGATGGACACCTTGACGGGTGTTCCCACCTTGAGTGTTCCGGCTTTATTGTCAATGCGGAGCCAGACCTCGACGGTGGTGCTGCCGGGATCCAGCGCGGGGCTGATGAGGGACACCTTTGCGGGCACCGGCGCATCCACGCCGGGCACCAGAACGGACGCCGCATCGCCGACCTTCATCTGCTGCGCGAGGGTTTGCGCAATGTGTGTTTTGGCCAGCAGCACGGCAGTCTCCATGACCGTGAGCAGAGGCGCGCCGGCGGGCGCGGTTTCACCGGCGAAGAGTGGCCGGTCAGTGACGACGCCGCCGATGGGGCTGCGAATCTGCGAGAAGCTGAGCTGCGCTTCCGCTCCCTTGTATTTGCCTTCAGCGGAGGTGAGCTGGCCCTGCGCTGACTCCAGCGCGGCCTTGCGGCTGACGGCGCGCATGGAGGCAAGGTGCTTGGCGGCGGAGTCATAAGCAGCCTGCGCCTGCACCAGCGCGGCCTGCGCGGTGTCCAGGTCGCGGCCGGGGATGGCGCCCTGCGCGAAAAGCTGCTTGCGGCTGCGGACGATGCTTTGATTCAGATCGAGGTTGGCCTTGGCCTGCGCCATGTCCAACTCGGCCTTCTGCGTCTCCTCGGGAACCTGCGCGCGTGTTGCAGTGGCGTATGCGGCCTGCGCCGCCATGTAGGAGCCCTTGTTGTCCTGCGCAGCAGCGGCCAGGTCGCTGTTCTCAAGCGTAGCGAGCAGCTGGCCTGCTTTCACGCGATCGCCGCGCTGCACGTAGAACTTTTTGACCGGCGCGCTGATGCGGGGTTCGATGGCGGCCTGGGCCAGCGGTGCCAGAATCGCGTCGGCCACGATGTACTCGGAGATGGAGCCCTGCTCCGGATGCTCGGCCTGCACCGTGACGACAGGCTCGGGCGCTGCTTCTTTCTTGCAGCCGGAGAAGGCGAGCGACGATAGCGCGAGAAGGCATGCCGCAAGCAGAGGCGCGATGTGCGCAAGCGGGCGGCTGGCGAAGGGAGGCAGCGAGTTGGAAGTACCTGTCAGGTTCATCATCGGTTCACATGGTTCCGGTGAGCATTTGCAGACTGGCAAGGGCCATCTGGTAGCGGACGCGGCCGTCTTCACGGGCGTTCCGGGCGGTGAGGTCTGCGGTTTGCGCGTCGACCACTTCAAGAACAGTCGCTTCTCCGCCGGTGTAGCGAAGCCGGGTAAGGCGCAGACTTTCGGCTGCCGTGGCGGCGCTTGCATCGAGTGAGGTAAGTTGATCGCGCGCCGCCTGCGCCTCAGCGTAGGCCTCATCGAGCTGAGCGATGAGGCGCCTCTGCGTGGCGCTGAGAGCTACGCGCGCCGCGTTGCGACGAATCCGGCTTTGCTTGACCTTGTGCTCGGTGACAAGCCAGTCCCATACGGGAACGTCGAGCGTAACGCTTGCGGAGTAGCCAAGATTGCGCACGCCGTCGGGTCCATTGACGGCGATCTGCGGAGCATCGATACCGTAGGTGACGTTGAGGCCGAGATCGGGCAGATAGGCGGCGCGCGCCGCAAGCACGTCGGCATTGCTCACGTCGACGGCGGCCAGCGCGCTCTTGAGTTCAGGGTTATTTTTGGCAGCGGCTTCGTCGGCCTGGGCGCGGCTTGGGAGCGGCGCGATTTGTGCCGGAATGACAAGGCTGTATGGGGTGCGCGGATCGGCGAAGAGCAGGATGCCGAGTTCGAGGCGGGCCTTGTCTGCAGCCAGCTTTGCGTCAGATAGGTCGCGGTCGCGCTGCTGTTGCTGCAACTGCGCCTTGACCACGTCTGCATGCGCGGCTTCGCGAGCCTGTTCGCGTTCGGTGGTCAGGCGGGTGAAGTCCGCGGCCTCCGCCTGGGCCTGCTGAGCAATGGCGAACTTGTGATCGGCTGCGGCCAGATTGTAGTAGAGAGCGGTGACCGCGGCGACGAGCCCTCGGCGGGCGATCTCAAAGTTAGCCGCGGCCATTGCGGCGGAGGCATCGGCGCGATGGACGGCGGCAACGCCGGCAAGGCCGAGAGTCTCATTGACGACGGCCTGGCTGGCGTACTCGCGAACCGCATTGTTGGCGATGAAGCGCGGCGCGGGTTGCGCGGCTACGCCCTGGCCTGCCTGGTTGAGCAATCCGTTGGCCTGTGTGTAGAGCGCCTGGTTGTGATAGCCCACGCTGGGCAGCAGAGCCGAGCGCGCGATGGAACGATCGAGCGCAGACGACTGGCTGTCGGCCATGGCCGCTGCGTAAGTCGGCTCATTGGCCTGCGCGCGACGGATGGCTTCCTCCAGCGTGATGGCTGGCGGCTGATCTGCCGCGGAAGCGTCCTGAGGCGCGGCTGCCGGTGTTTGCGCGCAGGCGGGAACCGCGGGCAGGCTTGCCAGCAGGCAGAAGACAAGAGCGCCGGGCAGCAACTGCGTGCGGTGCGGCCTGCGATTTGGCAGGAGACATTGCCTCATCATCCAACTCAGCATACGACGTGAACCTTAATTTGAGATGAGCTTGCCGGATTTGCATAACAGCGCATGGGCAGCCTGCGCGAGACGCGTGCGCAGGCCCCCTAGAATGGGAGTGCATGGAGACGGCAGCGATTGGACAGATGGACGTGAGCCGCATCGGGCTGGGCAAGTGGGCGCTGGGCGGGCTGGAGTGGGGCGCGGTGCCCGAAGCGCAGGCGATTGCCACTTGCCTGAGTGCGGTGGAGCGCGGCATTCGCCTGATCGATACGGCTCCGATCTACGGCCATGGACGGGCGGAGGAGATTGTCGGCAAGGCGATTCGCGCACATGGCCGGCGCGAGGACTTTTACATTGCGACGAAGGCTGGGCTGGAGTGGGATGACGAGGGCGTGTATGTGAACTCCAGCGCGATACGGCTGCGCCGCGAACTGGAGGATAGCCTGCGCAGGCTGGGCGTGGACACGGTCGATCTCTACCAGGTTCATTGGCCCGATCCGCGTGTTCCGGTGGCGGAGGTGGCCGCGTTGATTGCGGAGTTTCAGCGAGAAGGCAAGGTGCGCGCGGCGGGCGTGAGCAACTTCAGCGTGGCGCAGATGGAGGAGTTCCGCACGATGGCGCCGCTGGCTGCGCATCAGTTGCCGTACAACCTTTTCGAGCGCGAGATGGATGCGGCGGTTCTGCCGTGGTGCCGAGAGAGCCGGGTGGCCGTGATCGCGTACAGCTCGTTATGCCGCAGCCTGCTGGGCGGGCGAGTGCATCGGGGCATGCGGTTCGATGCGGGAGACATTCGCCGGGTGGATCCGAAGTTCCAGGAGCCGCGCTTCAGCCAGTATATGAGTGCGGTGGAGCGGCTGACGGAGTTTGCGCGGTTGCGCTACGGGAAGACCGTGCTGGAACTGTCGGTGCGCTGGGTGCTGGACCGGCCGGGCGTGACGGTGGCCCTGTGGGGTGCCAAGAGTCCGGAGCAATTGGACGCGGTGGCCGGCGTGCTGGACTGGCATCTGGACGCGGACGCGATGGCGGAGATGGACCGGATCGTGGCTGAGTACGTGACGGACCCGGTGGGGCCGGGGTATCTGACGCCGAAGGTGCGCGGAAGCCAGTAACGGTGCGGGTTCGATTCATGTCCGCGTGGCCGAAGCAGGAGTCGGCCGGGCGTAACCGGGGCCGGGAAATGGAATTCGCGCCCGCGAGGTGGCCTAGTTCTGCGATACTAATCCGTTATGCCAATTGCTGATCTGCAACAGGCTGCACAAACGATTGCTGGATTCCTGGCCTCCCTGAACAAACTGGGCGGCATGCGCCTCAAGTACCGCATCACCGCCGGCGACGGCGCACACGATCCGGATGGGCTTGAGGCCCGCTTGATTTATGTGGAACTGGGCGGGCCCGATGTGCCGCTGTTGACCCAGCACAACGGAGAAGTGCTGCGCGCGTTGGAGACTCTGGCGGCGCAGATGCTGCGTCTGGAGCAGCGCGAGCACGACCTGGTCAGCTTTGACGCGGGGAACTTTAAGGCCCTGCGCGCGCAGGAGCTGCGCATGGCCGCGGAGACCGCCGCGGAGAAGGTGCGGAAGACGGGGATTCCGTTTGCCTTTCCGCCGATGAACAGCCGCGAGCGCCGGCTGCTGCACCTGGCGCTGCGCGACATGGAAGGCGTGGAGACGGCCAGCTCCGGCGAGGGCCAGGAGCGCTTCCTTGCCGTGTATCCGGCGGGCAAGACGCATCTGCAGGTGGCACAGCCGACGAAGCCCCGGGGCTTTGGGCGACGCTGAGAAGAGCATTCGCGCCGGATGATCGGCGAAACAGTCGAGAACTAGAAAGGCCGCTCTGGAAGCGGCCTTTGCTTATTGCGGCGCTGCGAGGCGCTATCCGTTAAGGATATCCTGCAGCTTGTTCAGCGTGCGGTGCAGGTCCTTGTCCGTGCGGCGCTGCTCGTCCACCTTGGCGATGGAGTGCATGACGGTGGTGTGGTGCTTGTTGCCGAACTGGCGGCCGATCTCAGGCAGGCTGGCCTCGGTCATCTGCTTGGCAAGGTACATGGCAATCTGGCGCGGCACCACAACGTTGCGCGAGTTGTTCTTCTGCTTCAGGTCACTGACCTTCATGCCGAACTGCTCGGCCACGGCGCGCTGAATGGCCTCGATGGTGACCTTGCGCACCTGCATGTCGATGAACTGCTTGAGGCACTGCTGCGTGGAGGGCAGCGTAATCTCCATGTGATTGAGGCCGCACCATGCGATGAGGCGGACCAGCGCGCCCTCCAGCTCGCGCACGTTGGTGCGGACGTTGGATGCGATGAACAGCGCCACGTCGGTGGGCAGAACCACCTGCTCGCTCTCTGCCTTTTTCTGCAG
>JAJYBT010000215.1 GCA_021778875.1 Acidobacteriota bacterium
CCTACTCGCCTTTGTTCGGGCGCATCATTCCTGTGCGCGAGGGTAGCTTCATGCTGCGCGACGCCTCCGGCGTGGTGGTGGACAGCCTGAACTATGGTGGACTCGTGGACCCGTGGGCCGCTGAGGGATACCAGGGCACATCCGGGTTCGGGCAGAGCGGCTGCTATGTGGCGACGCCGGGCGCAACCGGTCGCCCGGGACCTGGCGCAGGCGCGACCAATACCAGCGCGGGGCGCTTCCCGGATGGCGTGGACACCGACAGCAACTGCACGGATTTCGTGACGGGACCCGCCAGCACGCTGTCGGCGGCTTCGGCCGCTGGCGCCACCAATATCAAGGTGGCCAGCGTGGAAGGCTTTGACGCAGGCCAGACTATCCGCATTGATACGGGTGCAAACAGCGAGACCGCCGCCATTGCGACGGTGGGCACGGCAGGGGCCACCACGCTGGGCGCCGCCACCGGCGCAGGCGCCACCGTTCTCCCCGTCGCCGGATGGATGGGCTTTAACGACGGCCAGACCATTACCATCGGCAGCGGCGCGGACGAGGAGACGGCGGTCATCGCCTCCATCCACCGCTTCGGCGCTGCCAGCATCACGGTCACCACGCCGCTCAAGCATGCGCACGCGGCGGGCACGCAGGTCACCGGCAGCGGCATCACCCTCGCTGCTGCTTTAACCCGGGCGCATGCCAGCGGAGCACAGATCGCCGACAGCACGCCAACCCCCGGCGCGCCCAACCAGTACTCCAGAAAGACGCACTGAGGACGCGGGCAAGGCTGCGTGCCATTGCAGTCACGCGCATCGTTCCAGCGGCTTGACAACCATCGGCGGCACTCCGGGCAACCGGGATGCCGCCGATGTTTTTGCGTGTTGCCTGCGATTCACTGCGTGGCCAAGTCCCACTCCTGCCCGCCAAGTTGCAGCAGCGCGGCGCCATCCTCGGGGAGAATCCAGCGCTGCTTGACCAGTGCATCCACGGCCTTTGCATAGCGGATCAAGTAGTCCTGCCGCCCCGCATAGCGCTCGGCGACGGACGGGCGCGGGTCGCCCGCAGCCTTGCGCTCGACGGCCGTTCGCGCAAAGGGCAGGTACGACAGCTCAAAGCTGACGCGCTGGTCCGGCGCGCCAATCGCGGGGTCGCGCAGGTTCCAGCTGGCATAGGTGGCCAGCGGAACAGTAATCTCCGGCAGGCGCACGCCGTCGCGTTCGTTGCCATCGGCATCCACCTGCGGCACCAGGACCGGAAACGCCTTGCCGACGCGCGGCGGTTGCAGGCGGAAGATGCCGCGCGCCGCCTCCGGGCCGAAGTCCAGACGATAGGCGCGATTGGCCTCGTGCGGCAAGTTCACGCCGGGAATCCGGGGGAAGGCGTACCGGCTGAGCGGCACCAGAGTGCCATCCGCAATCCTGGGATAGCTGCTGGGCGGCGGAGGCGTGCCGTTGCGCACCCAGGCATCCATGTTCGTCACCATGGCGCGCCAGAAGTAGCGCACCGGAAGCGGCGACTGGGGCTGCTGCCCGTGCAGGTCTCCTTCGCCCTTCTGCGGCGGAAACGGCCCGGAGAAGTGCTGCAACCCGGTGAAGTGATAGATGCGAACCGAGTCGCTGATGCGCACATCCCGCGTGCCGTCGGCGCTGGTGTGAATGAGCGATGCGACTCTGCCCCAGTACTCGTAGGACGTATTCGAGAGAAAGATTTTGGGGACAACGTGGTCGGCCGCCGCCTTATCGAGAAGGCCTGCGCTCTGGCCGGTCAGCGGATCCCGCTCCGGCAGGTCGGTAAACGGAAAGACGTCCGTGGGAAAGAAGACCGACGACATGGGCTGCGCGTCGCGCGAGGGCTGCGCAAAGCGCACGTTGAAGCTTCCCCGCCCCGCGCCCGCCACGTGCGCCAGCACTCCGTCCAGCGCCATGCTTCCCTGCTCGTCGGCGTTGAAGCCCTCGTAGAGCATGTCGCGCAGAAAGCGTCCATCCTGCGAGATGCCTTCGCCGAAGACGCGCTCAGCCGGGGCAATGGCATCGGGTGCATGCTTGGCGTAGGAGGCAAAGTCGCGAATGGCCGCAAAGCCGCCGCCCGCGACCACGGGATCGGCCACAACGTAGACATACTCGTAGAGCTTGCCGGGCTGGAAGCCGCCGTTCAAATGCAGAAAGCGATCACTGGGCACCAGCCTGCCGTCCACCGTATGCGCAAACTGCCACTGCGAGCGCGGAATCACGCGCCGCGCGCCATCGCGCGAGTCGCGCACGGTGAGCGTATTGCGCGGGTCGTCCGGCGCCGCCGCCGGATATTCGCTGCCGCCCATATTGCCCAGGATGAGATGCCCGAGCGGTATCTCCGGCATGACGCGGGGCGGCGTGAGGTCGCCGCGCAACAGGCCGGTGATTGTCTTGCCGTGATCGCGGGCGATGGGTGCGAACAGCTTCAGAGCATTCGGTCCCACCGCATCGTACTGCCAGCCGACACTGGCGATGGTGAAGCCATTGCGCAGCAGCCAGGCATCGCCCGCATCGTGCGCCAGGTCCCAGTCGCCGCGATCCACGAGCGTAAGAAAGCCGCTGTGCCCGCGATTGGGCACTTCCAGAATCATGGATCCGTTGCCCTTCTTCTCGTCCTTTGGTCGAACGACGATGAAGTCCGAGGAGAAGGCGACCTCGCCGTTCTGCAGATTCACGGCGTTCCGCAGATCCACAATCGGCTGATTGTGCGGGTTGGCGATGGGCAGCGAGAAGTAGACGCGGCCCGTGATGCGCTCATACGCGCCGGCGCTGCCAAAGGCTCTGCCGCCCAGGACATCGGTGCGCGAAGAAACCTGCACCCGAACCACGCGGGCTGAGAGGGAAACCGTGGAAAGCAAGAGGAGAAGCAGAGCGGCCGAAAGGCGGCGAAGCAGGCGCATGCGAGGAACTATAGCACGCAGGCACACCCGCTCTGATGCCGGGTGCGCCTGCGCGCTGCGCTAACTTACGGTGATACGAAGACCGGAAGCGCGTGGAACCACCACCGTGCACTTGCCCTGCCGCAGGGCCAGCGGCTTGGACGACGTGATGTGCGCCTCGCGGCTGTCGAGCGCCGGAGCATGCAGCGCCTCAGTGGCCGCGCTGCCGTGCCTGCCGCTGCCGAAGTCCAGGGTCAGCTCCAGATCCTTCGCGGCATCCTTGTTGAGCACGATCACCGAGGTGTGGCCGTTCTCCAGCCGCGCGGCATAGGCGGTTGCATCCACGCCCGCGGCCTGCAGCGGAGAGGTGAGGTCGGCCTTGAGCAAGGTGCCGCCGCTGAGCGCCCCGGCAAACATGAGCCCATAGGCCACCGGCATTCTGCGGTACTCCGACCCGAAGGTGCCGATGGGCGTGTAGAAGGGATGCGGATGCGTGGCGATCTGCTCCGCGGTCTCGCCCTGCTGTTGCAGCAGCACGTCGCCGGGCAGGAAGCCGCCCACCGAGTTGGCCACCGACTTGCCGGTGCCGCCGTGCAGGTTTACGCCGGAGTAGTTATTGCTGGCCAGCAGCAGCGAGTAGTCCGCGGACCAAAGCGCCGCGGCAAAGACGTCCGACACACCCGGCTTGCCGCCGCGATAGCAGGTATTGCCCTCCGTCATGCGGACACGCGCGCCCACCTTGCCCGCAGCTGCGGTGGCGAGATCGGCGGTCTTCTGCACCCGGACCATCGTTGCGGGCTTGAGCAGGTTGGGGATGTTGACCTCGGGGTTGGTAGCGGGACCGCCAAAGTAGTAGTGATGCGTGAGCGTGGTGACGTGCGGCGGATTCTGGATGGAGGGCCACAGCTCTGCAATCTGCGTCAGCCACGCCACGTTGGCGGCCACGTCCGGTAATCCGAAGCGGGCCTGCGGCACATGGGCAGTGATGGCGCGGGCCATCGCGAGCCACTCGTCGAGATACGTCTTTGCCGACCACGTCCTGGGATCGCGCAGGTGACGATCAAACATGTCCACTTCATTGCCGATCTGGAAGTACTGCAGGCTGTCGCCAAGCGTCTTGGCCACAAACTCGGCCTCCTCGGCGGCTCGCTCGGGCGTGTTGGTTCCCATGCCGATGCCGTACAGGCAGGTCCAGCCGGTGGCCTTCAGGAACTCGGCCAGATTGCGCACCGACTCCTGCGTAACGGCGTAATACTGCGCACGGGGCTCGCCCGCCACCTCGCGGGTTTTTGGGTGCTCGGGCTCAGGCGAGGCAAGCGTGGGCCGCCAGTAGGCAAACTCGCTGGTGTTGCCGCCGAGGCGCAGAACACCATGCGACGACAGCGCACGGAACTCGCGGATCAGACCGGTGTTCCGGCTGGAGAAGAAGCTGGGATCTGCGAGTTGCTGCACTTCATAAGACAGGCCGACAAAGTCCGCAGGCATGTGCGGACCCGCAGCCTCAGCAGGAATGGCAAGCGTGACGCTGGCCTTTGTTTGGTCTTGTGCGGGAAGGCGAGTAGCGGCAACCGCAAGGGCGGAGGTGGCGAGGAATCTGCGTCGGCTGATCGTGGTCATGGCAACAATCGAAGGACCGGTTGGATTAAGCTCCAAATGCACACACAGTATAGAACCGCGCGGGCGGCAGGCGTCGGACGGGGCTGCCTTGCACCGCAATCCCTCAGGTCGGTATCGTTTGGAGAGCAACTGACCAAATAGCAGGAACGCATCGATGGATGTTTTGGAACAGCTTTTTGAGCAGCACTTCCACGCCGCCGCACAGGAGACGCGCCCGGTGCAGGGCCAGCTCGGCGGATCGGGACGCGCCATTCTGCGCCTGACCGGCGGAGGCCACAGCGCCATCGGCATTGTGAACCCGGTGCGCGAGGAGAATGTGGCGTTTCTGGAGTTCTCGCGCCATTTTCGGCGGCACGGGCTGCCGGTTCCAGAGATCTATGCGGAGAACCTGAGCGAGGGCGCATACCTGGAAGAGGACCTGGGCGACATGACGCTCTTCCAGTTCCTCAGCAGCCATCGCACGGGCGAGACTATTGCGCCCGAGGTGGTGGAGGCGTATCGCAACGTGATTGCCACGCTGCCGCGATTCCAGGTGGAGGCAGGCCGCGACCTGAATTACAAGGTCTGCTATCCGCGCGCCAGCTTCGACCGCCAGTCCATTGCCTGGGATCTGAATTACTTCAAATACTATTTTCTGCGGCTGGCGGGAGTTCCCTTTCATGAGCAGGCGCTGGAAGATGACTTTGGCCGGCTGACGAAGTTCCTGCTCAGCGCCAACCACGACTACTTTCTGTATCGCGACTTTCAGTCCCGCAACGTGATGCTGCGCGACGGGCAGCCGTATTTCCTGGATTATCAGGGAGGCCGCAAGGGCGCGCTGCAGTACGATGTGGCGTCGCTGCTGTTTGACGGCAAGGCCGACCTGCCGCCGGAGTTGCGGCAGGAGTTGCTGGACCACTATCTCGACTGCCTCGGCAACTATCTGCCCGTGGATCGCGATGCCTTCCTGCATCACTACTATGCCTATGTTTATGTGCGGATTCTGCAGGCGCTGGGCGCGTATGGCTTCCGGGGCTTTTACGAGCGCAAGGCGCACTTTCTGCAGAGCGTTCCCTACGCGCTGAAGAACCTGCGCTGGCTGGCGCATCATGTGCAGTTGCCCGTGGCATTGCCCGCGCTGATGGATGCGATGCAGGGGATGCTTGCCTCAGAGAAGTTGCAGGGGCTGGCGACCGCGGCAACGGACCTGACGGTGCGAATCTTCAGTTTTTCGTTTCATCGCGAGATGCCCGTTGACGACTCCGGCAATGGCGGAGGGTTTGTGTTCGATGCGCGCAGTCTTCCGAACCCGGGACGCGAGGAGCGCTTTCGAGCGCTGACGGGCAAGGAT
>JAJYBT010000216.1 GCA_021778875.1 Acidobacteriota bacterium
CTCTCACGCCACATGTCCCGGCGGTGAGAGATTCTTCTTCTACCGCGCAGCCGTCAAAGACGCGGCGGGGACCAGCATATCTTCCTTGCGCATAACCAGATTCGTGGCATTCAGGGTCGCCAGCTCAAAGCCATGGCCGTGCGTAATGGCATCCGTGGGGCAGGCCTCCACGCAATATCCGCAGAAGATGCATCGGTTGTAGTCGATGTTGTAGACCTTCGCGTAGCGCTCAGACGACGAGATGCGCTCCTGCTCCGTGTTGTCGGCAGCCTCAATGTAAATGCAGTTCGAGGGGCAGGCGGCTGCGCACAAATAGCACGCCACGCACTTTTCAAGCCCGTTCTCGTCGCGCTGCAGCACATGCGCGCCGCGAAAACGCTGCTGGAAGATGGCCCCACGCATGGGTCCCGGGCCATCGGGATAGTTCTCTACCTGGGTAGGCTCCAGCATCTCGCGAAAGGTGATGCTCATGCCCTTGGCTATGCCGGCGAGGTTGCGCACAATCGACATGAACCCAGTATACGACGGAATTTTGACTGCGGCGCCAACCCGGACATTCCGGCCGCGGGATACTCGCATGCCCGCGCCCAGAACCTGTGGCCCATCTATCTCTTCGCCGCAATCTACCGTCGCGCGCCGGGCGGCGCAGACTGGCCGTGGTTGTTGGCCGGCGGCCGGGTGGCCGGGCTGCGATCAAACTGGAGCCGGATGTATTGCTGACACAGCGGCGCATCCTGCCCGCGCTCCAGCCCCGTCACGGCGTCCTGTGCGCGGCAAAGGTGCTGCTTCATGGCATCCGCTTCCTTGCCGGCCAACTCGCGAATGCGCTCCAGGCCGCTGTACGGATCAAGATCGTACTGATACACGTAATCGTCCGCAGGCCGCTTGTCCCCGTACTCAAAGTGCTGCCAGGTGCCGATGCGTTCCCGCCCCGTATCATCCGCCATCACCGCGTAGACCTGCGTCCAGTTCACGCCCGGGGGCGCTGAGGAACTCCACAGATGCAAGCCCTGTTCCCCTTTCATCCATCGCGGAGTCCAGACGTGATGCCCCATGTCGTAATAGAACGACGTGAGGTACGTATCGGCGGCGCATTCCCGGCAATTGTCGTAGAGGAGTGCGGGCTCAGGCGGCATCGCCGGCGCCAGGCGCATCCAGTCAATCCAGCGCAGATTCACGCCCTTCAGCAACGGCGTAACCAGCCGGTTGGTCAGCGAAACGCTCCAAATGGAGAACGTATCCGCATTCGGAGCAGCTTCCGCCGATGCCCGAAGCGTAGTCACCACCAGAGCGGCGTCATACTCCACGCCGATCTCGCGAATCGCCGTCCACTTCTCGCCCTGGAGCGCGCGAGTCACCCAGATGATCACGCTCTGGTCCTGTTCGGAGTGGAAGTCAACCCAATGAAAGGCGCTGGGCGCCTGGGCATACAGGGGAGTGGCGGCAGCCATTGCGGCTGCCATTACGGCAACCAGAAGGCCACGAATCATGCCTCGCATAATCTCAGGGTAAATCACCCGGTGTCCCCGGCTGCCCTAAAGCCCCAGACGATCCCACAAGGCGTCCACTTTGGCCTTGGTTGCCGAGTCCATCTCAATCATCGCGGGCCAGGGGCGCTCAAAGCCTTCGGCCTTCCATTTGCGCGTTGCGTCGATGCCCATCTTCGAGCCGTAGTTGGGCAGACGCGAGGCGTGATCCAGCGAATCAACAGGCCCAAGCATGAACTGAATATCCCGCTCCGGGTCGATGTTATTCGCAACGCGAAGCACGACCTCGGCCACGTTCTGGACATCGCAGTCCTCGTCCACCACCACGATGCACTTGGTGAACATGGCCTGCCCAAGAGACCATATGGCATTCATCACCTTGCGCGCCTGGCCGGGATAGCTCTTGCGGATGGAAACCAGCATTAGATTGTGAAAAACACCCTCGACGGGCAAGTGCACATCCACAATCTCCGGGATGGTCATCCTCATCGCCGGCAAAAAGATGCGCTCTACCGCCTTGCCCATCCACGCATCTTCCATGGGCGGCTTGCCGACGATGGTAGCTGCATAGATCGGGTCTTTCCGGTGAGTGATGCAGGTGAGGTGAAACACCGGATACTCATCCGTCATGGTGTAGAAGCCGGTATGGTCGCCGAACGGGCCTTCGGTGCGCAGTTCGCCAAGTTCCACATAGCCTTCCAGAATGATCTCGGCGTTGGCAGGCACCTCAAGGTCCACGGTTTCGCACTTCACAATCTCAACCGGCTTGCCGCGCAGAAAGCCCGCAATCATGAACTCCTCCACCTCAGGCGGAGCGGGAACAATCGCGGAGAAAGTAGTGGCGGGGTCAGTGCCAATAGCAACAGCAACCTCGAACCGCGAACCCTTCATCTTGCCCAGCGCAACCTGCGGCAAACCGCCCACGGGGCCGTCCGGAATGGAGACTGCCCCACCGGCCGACTCTGCCATGATCGCCACGCGTGCAGCCTTCGGGTCCTCCGCCGCCTGTGCTGCGGCAGCCGCGCGCATGGCCTCGCGATAGTGCTCGGCGGCCACCTTCTGGCGCTGCCAGTGCATGCCCGTCGTCTGCCCGTCAAACACCTGCATGCGATACATGCCGATATTGCGCTTGCCTGTGCGCGGATCGCGGGTATGCACGCATGGCAGGGTGATGAATGGACCACCGTCATGCGGCCAGCATTTCAGAATTGGGAACTGGCGCAGATCAAAATTGTCGCGCAGGATGACCTCTTTGCACGGAGCATCCTTGGCGCTGATTGTCTTTGGAAATGCGCTGGTGAGCGCGCCAAGTTGCGGCAACATCTTGAGCTTGTCGAAAAGCCCCTCGGGAGCCTTGACATTCATCAGGCCATGGATTCGCTCAGCAATCTCGTCCAGCCGCTCCACTCCAAGCGCAAGCGCCATGCGGCGCTCGCTGCCAAACTGATTAATGAAGACCTTGTGGCCGGGATGTCCTTTCACATTCTCAAACAGCAGCGCCGGACCACCGGGACCGTACTTGCCCTTGGTGGAGACGGCTTGCCCGCCTGCCGCGGATCCAATCTTCGAAGCGCGATCGGTAATCTCGGTAATTTCCAGATCGGGCGAAACCTCCTCGCGGATGCGCTTGAGTTCGCCATGCTTCTCGAGTGCTTTAATCCAGTCGCGCAGGTCGTCGTAGGCCAAGGAAGTTCGCTCCATTCGGTGATAACCGTTCTTCCCTCATACTAAGGCCTTCGGCAGCACAGGGTCGCAGGAGCGCGGAACTGCGGTGTATCAAGAACTTTGGTTTGGCAGCCGGCGGATGCGCGCTCAGTGCGCCTTATTGCGCGCCGGACATCGCAGGCTGTACGGCATCCATCGGATAGCCAAGACGCTTCCACTCGTCAAACCCGCCGCGCAACGGGCGGACGCGCTCGATGCCCAGCTTGTGCAGCATCATGGCCGTCTTGGCCGCCGTTGCCTCGCTGGGACACGTGCAGTACAGCACAATTTCGCGGTCGCGCGGAATCTCGTGCACGCGAGCCGCCAGCGCATCCGGAGAGAGATGCAGCGCGCCCGGCAGCGTATAGGGATCCGGCAGCAGCTCAAGCGGGTGCCGCAGATCCACAATAAAAACCTGCTCGCCGGCGTCCAGCTGGCGCTTCAGTTCCTCCGGCTCAAGCCGGGCATCGACCAGCTTCTTCAAAAAGCGCTGGCGGCGAATCACGCGGGCAAGGAAGAATCCCACGATGCCCAATGCCAGCAGCGCGCCTGAAAATCTTCCCACCCAGTCCAACAGGCTGGGATCGCGCTTCAGCGCGTCTCCGAATAGCCGGCCAGCAACCAGCAATCCTCCCACCCAGAGCGCGGATCCGATGCCGTCAAACAGGAGGAATGCGCTGAAGGACATGCCGTTCTCGCCCGCCACAGGAGGCGCCAGCGTGGCAAGGCCCGGCACAAACTTGGCAATCATCAACGTAACGCCGCCACGGCGGCCAAACGAGTCCTGCGTCTGGCGCACGCAGATCGTGGGCTCCAGAGAAAGTTTGCACAACAGCCGCAGCACATGATGACCATACCGCCGGCCAAACAAAAACCACGCGCTATCGGCGATCAGGGCGGCAACCAACCCAACCACGAACGCAATCAGGATGCTGATCTGGTGTTCGGCAGAGAGGGCCCCCGCGGCCAGAAGCACGGGCACCGCAGGCAGGGGAAGGCCGAACTGCTCCACCATAACCCAGGCAAAGAGCAACACGTAGCCGTACGTCAGCAGAATGTGGGTGGGGAGAGCCATAGAGTCCGTTCCGGTTGCGTGCAGTCAGGTCGTCCCGCGAGCCGGGCGTAATCGACAACCTCACCCTATCGGATGATTCAGCGGCGGATTCGTCGCACTGAATCCACGCAATCTGCCGCTCAAAAATGCAAAAGGGCCACCCGCGGGGAGATGGCCCTTGTTCCGGCAGGAACGTGCCCGCCGATTTAGTTGGAAGCCCCCGAGGGCGTTGCCTGGGCCTGCTGCGTGCTCTTTGCAGAGAAGTAGTTGCTGTTCCACAGGTTCTTGTAGAACTCGCCGGTCAGCTCCGCGGCGCGAGGACCAAACGTCGGCCGTCCCCCCTCCAGGAAGAAGACCGTAACCATCCCGCCCTGCGGCGTATCCGAGTAGGCGGCAAACCAGCCAAAGCGGGTCCCCTTGTCGGAGCAGGTCCCGGTCTTGCCGAATACGGGCAGCTCCTGGAAGTTGGCGCGCAGCCTGCGAGCCGTGCCGTACTGCACCGCGCCCGCCATGCCATCCTGCAAATCGGGAATGTACTTGGCAATGTTCAGCGTCCGCTTCACCTTGGGCTGGAAGCTGGCTGCCTCCTGCGGCGTGGTGGGATGCTGCAGATAGTAGAGCGTGCCGCCGTTGGCGATGGCCGCCACCAGCGCCCCAAGCTGCAGGGGCGTCAAGGATACGCCCTGACCAAAGCTGCACATGCGGCCTACGCCGCCCTCGGCAGCTGGAATGGGATGGTCGGGATAGATACCAAGCTGCTCGCCCTGGATGTGGTAACCGGCCAGCTCACCCAGGCCGAACTGCGTGGCATAATGGCGCACGCGCTCAAAGCCCAGCTCCCGGCCAAGCTCTTCAAAATAAAGATTATTGCTGTGGGCTATGGCCTCGGTCATGTTCATCCGGAAGCCGGACAGCTGCACCATCGTGTCCCGCGTGACCAGCCCCTCAGACAAGGCCGCCAGCGCGACCGAAAGCTTGATGGTGGAGCAGGGCTCGGCGCCCGGCGAAAGCGCCAGCTTCTGATTGACCATCGCCAGGATGCGCCCGCTCGTCGGGTCAATCACCACGGCGGTACCGTTCATGTCGCCCATGGCCTGTATGGCGGCCTGACGAACCACCGGATCCTCGCCCGCCGTAACGTCGCCCGCTCCTACTTCGCCGGTGACAAACGAACTGGCGGTGAAGCGCTCATAGTAGCGATGACGGCGCGTATGCAGCGAAGCGCGGCGAACCGCTGCTGTCGAACGCCTGGCGGTGTGGGAGTGTCCTGATTTTGCGACAACCTGCCGGGTGGCCGTTGCGGACTTCGAAGTCGTCTTGGCGGAGCGGTGCGCAGCGCTCTTGTGCTTTGTGGTATGGCGTGTTGGGGACAGATGGTGCGCCACAGCCCTGGAGTGGTGCAGGGGCTGCGGCGCATCCAACGCCACAGCGGAGCCCATGCCCCCGCCAAGTCCAGCCAGAACCAAGACGATCGCCACAACCCAGGACAATCTCATCCGCACAACATCCTCTCCACCAATGGATCTCGATCCATGCGTCCACCCATGGGAGCGCATTTGTTACAACAGCGGCAAAGCC
>JAJYBT010000217.1 GCA_021778875.1 Acidobacteriota bacterium
CCTGCGTTTTGCCGGCGAGGCGGCGGAAGGCGCGCGCGTGCAGGATGCGGGCGACATCGCGCGCGAAGGGCGAGCGATAGGCGTGGGGCGGCTCGTCATGAACTCGACGAGAGAGCTCGCCTGCGCCGTGGACCGCAATGCCGCTGGGCAGAGGGAGGACTGGTTGGGATTCTGCGGTCATCCATTCCTTCCGACATCGATGGCGTGCTGTTCCAGTGTACGTCCGGTTATACCGCAACAAGGTGCGTGATTGAGGCAGCGCAATGACGAGCGTGTCCTGAATCACGCGCGTGTGCGTGCGAGCGGTGCTATAACGAGCTTCGTGCGGCCGGGGTGGACAATCCGCATCCATGGGGAGTACCATCCTGCCGAATTTTTCGTGGGGTGACGCCGGGGAGTGAACGTTGCGCGCCACTCAAATTTCGACATGGGAACCGGAGGCAGGCATGAAGACGATGAGAGTGGTTGCGTTGGCCCTGCTGGCGCTGGGCATAGTGTTCACTTCGGGCTGTAAACAGCATTCACCGAAAGAGGTCTACTATCTGGTTTCAAACAACATGGGGTTGTCGTACTGGCAGACGGCGGCGGCGGGCTTCAAGAAGGCGGCAGCCCAGTACGGAGTGACTGCGAAGGTGGTTGGCCCGCAGAACTACAGCGCGCAGGATGAGCTGACCGAACTGCAGCATGCGGTGGCAGCCAAGCCGGCGGGCATTCTGATTTCGGTGTCTGACATAGCGGTGCTGCAGCCGGAGATCAACGTGGCGATTCAGTCGGGCATTCCGGTAATCACGATGGACTCCGATGCGGCCGGGAGCCGGCGACTGTACTTTATCGGGACGAACAACCTGGAGGCCGGAAGGCTGGGTGGCCGGCGCCTGATTGAGAAGCTGGGCGGCAAGGGCAACGTGGTCTTCTTCTCGCTGGCAGGGCAGCCAAACATCGAGGAGCGGTTGAAGGGCTTCAAGGATGTTCTGGAGACGCGGCCGGATATTCACATTGCGGACGTGGTGGACATCAAGGGCGATGCACGGATTGCTTTTGACAAGACGCAGCAGCTGCTGGCGCAGACGGGTCCGCAGAAGATCAACGCGATTGTGTGCCTGGAGGCTTCCTCGGGCAAGCTGGTGGCGGACGCGGTGAAACGCATGAACGCCACCGATCGCGAGGTGATTGCGTGGGACGTGGACCAGGGGACGTTGGACGCGATCAAGGACGGCACCATTGACTCAACCATTGCGCAGAAGCCGTACAGCATGGCGTACATCGGGTTGAAGGCGCTGGACGAGATCTTCCACAATCCGCCGAAGCAGCTTGACCGGGATTACAGCTCCGATCCGTTCTCGCCGTATCCGGATTTTGTGGACACGGGGACGTCTCTGGTGGACAAGAACAACGTGGACCTGTACATTGCCGCGGCGGCACAGGCACGGTAGAGCCGGCAGGCGATTGGCCTGCTGCATGGCTCGGCACACTGGCGAAAATGAGACGCAGAGACCGGGCGTGAGGTAAGGCCTGCCCCGGCAGACGGATACGCACCAAAGAGAAGCGGCGGCCCGCATGGATGACGGACCGCCGTTTGTGTTTGCTGCCGGTGTTGCCGAGGGATTACGCGGGCTACTCGGTGGGCTTGGCCGGGCTGGTGAGGCTGTCTTCCTTGGCCAGCTTGACGCGAGCGTTTTCGAGCTTCTTTTGCACCTTGGCCACCTCAGAGGGCTCGACGTCTGCAGCGGCAGATTTGGAGAACTCAGAGAGCGAAAGCTCCCACTGCGCAGCAGCCAGGCGAATGCGGCCGGTCTTCTCGTAGAGATCGCCGAGGTGATCGTGGACGGTGGGGTCGGTCTGGTCGCGCTCCGCGGCCTGGCGGAGATTTGCTTCCGCCATCTCGTACTGGCCGAGCTTGAAGTAGGCCCAGCCGAGGGAGTCGAGATAGGCGCCGTTCATGGGCTCCAACTCGACGGCTTTGCGGATCAGGCTGAGCGCCTCCGTGAGGCGGGTTCCCTTGTCGGCGAGCATGTAGCCGAGGTAGTTCAGGGTCATGGCGTTGTTGGGGTCGATGGCCAGGACCTCGCGGAAGTACCGCTCGGCGGGATCGAGGTGTTTTTGCCGCTCAGCGAGCGCGCCACGGAGGAAGAGCAGATAGACGCGGTCTTCCTTCTTGGTGGTGAGCGCCTCAGCCTTGTTCAGGGCATCCTCGGCGTCCTTCCAGCGGCGCAGGCGGGTGTACATCTGGGCCAGAGTCAGCCAGACGGTGCGGTCCTTGCTGGAGTTGTCGAGCAGTGACCGGGCCATGGCGATGCCTTCGTCGGCCTTGCCTTCGTCGGTGAGCTCGCCGGCGAGCATCAGCTTGAGGTCTGAGTTCCTGGGGTCGGCTGCGGCGGCCTCGCGCGAGACGGCGATGGCCTTGTCGAACATCTTGGCGTCGCGGTAGGTGTCCACCTGGCCCTGATAGCCGCGCAGCGCCATGTCGCCGCCGAGCGCGATCATCTTCTGGTAGGTGGCGATGGCAAGGTCGACCTTGTTCTGCTCGTGATAGACAGCGCCGAGCCGCTCAAGGAAGATGCCGCGATTGTTCTTTTCTTCGGTGGTGTAAGCGCCGTTGGCGTGCGAGGTGAGCTCGACCATGTGGGAGAACACATCGGCGGAGTCGTCATAACGGCCGAGGACATCGAGCAGAAGGCCCTCGTTGTAGCCGGCCTCGAGCGAGTTGGGATCCTTTTTGCGCGCCTTGCGGATGGTGGCGAGGGCCTCCTCGTACTTGCCCTGGCGGCGCTGAATCTCAGAGATGCGGACGAAGGTTTCGGCATTCTCAGGATCGGCAGCAGCCAGCGCTTTGAACTGCTTGAGGGCGGCATCCAGCTGGTTGTCACTGAGCAGGGCCTGCGCCAGCGCGGCAGTGGTGCGCAGGTCGCCCGGCTCCTGATCGGCGGCGCGCTGGTAGGCGGCGATGGCGTCCTTGCTGCGCTTGAGCTGGTCATAGGCCGCGCCGAGGGCGAACTCCATCTTGGCGGAGCGATCGGCTGCCGGAACCGCCTCAATGACCTGGGCGGCGTGGGCGATGTCGCCGTTTTCCGCGTAGAGGCGGGCTAGGTTCAGCACCACGTCCTCAGAGTCGGGATCGATGCCCTGCGCGATCTGGAACTGCTCCTCTGCCTTTTTGGTCTGGTGCTTGACGCTGTAAAGCTGCCCCAGGAGCATGTGGTCTTCCACGCTCTTCGGCTGGAGCTCCACGATCTTTTCGAACTCGGCGATTGCCTTGTCGAGCGTGTTGCCGCTGGGCGAGGCCGAGGAGACGGCGTTCTGTGCCTCTCCGAGCTGGCGCAGATAGATGCGGCCGAGGAGCTTGTGCGCGTCCACGTTGTTGGGATCGGCGGCCAGCAGACCGCGCGCGGTGGCTTCCGCCTCGCGCGTGCGGCCGGTGCGCAGATAGAGGTCGGCCAGAGCGTTGTTCAGATCCGGAGAGCCGGGGTCGGCGTTCAGAGCCGCCTTGTACTCCTCGATGGCGTGGCTTGCGAACTCCGGCCGGCCGGTGTTCATGGCCTGCTCTTCGTAGATGGCGGCCATGCCGGCGTGGAAGTACGCCTTGGCGCGATCACTGGACTGCGGCGCGACGGGCGCGGCCTTGGCCTGCGTGGTCTTGTTGGGGGCGCTGGAATCCGCCTTTGCCACGGCGGACTGTGCGTGCGCGTTCCAGGCTGGCGACACCAGAAGGGAGGCGGCTGCTAACGATAGCCAAAGGGGCTGCAAACTGTGATCTGCTCTCATGATCCTTGGGGATTCCATGCCTAATGGTCCGGGCGGAATGCGTTTGTATTCGCGGCGGATTTGCAAAAGGCCTTGCAGGCGACGGGCTTGTGCCATGCCGCCTGCTATTAGAGACGATTTTACAGGCGATTCGTCGCTCGAGTCCTGCAAATTCGCGGAGAAGTGCATTGAGCGCGGGGGCAGGGCCAGCCTTTTCACTCGTTTGTGCCGGTGAGGCCGCCGTGCTGGCGGAGCGACTGGAACTGGCGGTGGAGGATTTCAGCCTGGCGTTCGAGGCGGGCGAGCTGGTACTCGCCGGGGTGGTCCGGCCGGGCAATGGCGGGATACGGCTCGACGATCTCCGGCTCGGGCCAAGGCGTTGATCCGGGGGCGGTTGCGGCGCTGATCTGCTCCTCAAGCCAGCCCAGGCGGCGGTCGAGGAGCTCAAGGCGGCTCTGGACCCGTCTGGGCTCTTTCCACTCCCACTCGCCCTCGATGCTGGCGAGGGTGGTGACGCTTTGGCCGGCGCGGCGGAGGTAGGCGACGAAGGCGGTGGCAAAGCGCGCAAAGGGCTGGCGGCGAGGCCAGACCTCGGCCAGCAGGCGGGCCAGGGACTCCTCGGTGTCGTTGTGGGCGAGGCCAGTGGCGCGGCGGGCGTTGGCGAGGGCGCGGGAGGCGCGCGAGCGGCTGCGCCAGGAGGCGGCGAGCAAGGCAAGGTAGCGTCGGTCAGCAGCGAGACTGGCACGCAGGAACTCCGGCGTGCGCTCGCGCTCGTAGGTGGGGAAGAGAAAGATCATGGCCACGATGGCGATGACGGCGCCGGCGATGGTGTTGGCGGTGCGGACGAGCGCCAGTTGCCAGTCGCCGGAGTAGGGCAGCCAGGCGAGCACGAAGGTGGGCGTGAGGAAGAACGCAAAGGCAGCGTAGCTAACCGGCATGATGGCCAGCGCCAGCAGGGCCAGCGGGAACAGGATGGCCGCCGTGATGAGCTGCGAATGCAGAGCGACGGCCAGCATGGCGGCCAGAATGCCGCCAGCCACGGTGCCGCCGATGCGCTCCAAGCCACGGCGCAGGGTACCGGAGACGTGCGGTTGCAGCACGATGAGCGAGGTGAGCAGCAGCCAGTAGCCGTGGTCGATGTGCCAGAGCAGGATGATGGCGACGTCGAGGCCGCAGACCAGCGCGATGCGCGCGGCGTGGCGCAGCGTGAGCGAGCGCGGGGTTAAGTTGGCAGCAAGCTGCTCGAGGTTCCAGCGCTGGCGCAACTGGCTCATGCGCTCATAGACATAGGCGAAGTGGCCGACGGAGTGCGCGGGGTGAGCTGAGTGGAGGCTGGGCGTCTTGCCCAGGCGCAGGAGCGCGGCCGCCTCAATGGAGGCTTCGAGGAGGGCCGCGGCCTCAGTGACCTGCGTGAGCAGGAACTGGGTGGAGGCATCTGTGGAGTCAAGGCAGCCGGAGAGGGTGCGGGGCAGTTGCTCAATCTGCTGGCGGCGGGCGCGGGCGGTGGCCAGCGTCTCTCCGCGGCGGCGCACGAGCAGGGACGCGACCCACAACTCGGCCTCGTGCAGCTCGTCGAGGCCGGAGAGGCTGCGATTGAAGCAGGAGGAGAGGCCGGCGCCAGCCTGCGACTCGAGGTGCTCGGCGAGCGCCACGGTGCGGGCGATGAGGAGGTCGGCGTGCTCGAGCAGAACGACGAGCTGGCGTCCGCGCGGAGTTTCTGCGCGGTACTCGGCGCGGATATTTGCGACGGCCAGCCAGCCCTGCTCGACGGCGCGGCGGACGCGGTACTGGTGGTGCTGCGCGAGGCGGTGCCACAGGGTGGCGCGCTGCTGCTCACGGCCGGCGAGGTCGGCCAAGGAGGCGAGGAATGAAGCGAGCTCTCGGTAGCACTCGGCGACGGCGGAGCGCGCGGGACGGTAGGCATCGAGCGGCCACAGGAAGAGCGAGAGCAGCGCGGCCCAGGCTCCGCCGGCGAGGATCATCAGCGCCCAGCCGAGGGCAGCGCGCCAGGAGGTGGTCGGCGTGCCGACTCCGCAGACGTAGATGACCTGCACGAGCAGACCGGCCGAGGAAAAGGGC
>JAJYBT010000218.1 GCA_021778875.1 Acidobacteriota bacterium
TGTCGCGGCTGCCAATCCGCGCACCATCGTTACGCTCACCGCAGGCGGCGCCGTGGACACGCAGCGCTGGCTCAACAAGATTCCCGCATTCCTCCACAACTGGTACCCCGGCCAGGAAGGCGGAACCGCCGTGGCCGAAGTGCTGTTTGGCAAGCACAACCCCGAAGGCAAGCTGCCGGTGAGCTTTGACCGCACCTGGGAAGACAACCCGTCGTTCAAGGACTACTACCCCATCCCCGGCGCGGACACGAAGCTCGAAGTGCATGAGGTTGGCCGACCTACTCGCATCGACACCATCCCCCACGTCAGGTACGAAGACAAGCTGATGGTGGGTTACCGCTACTGGACGACGACGGGCAAGCATCCGCTGTTCCCGTTCGGCTACGGGCTGAGCTATACAACATTCAGCTTTTCCAAGCTGGTGGTGCCCGATTCGGCGAAGTCCGGGTCCACGGTCACAGTCAGCTTCAACGTGTCCAACACGGGCAAGGTGGCCGGAGCGGAAGTGGCGCAGGTGTACATCTCTGACCCGTCCGCCACGGTGAAGCGCCCGGAGCGCGAGTTGAAAGGCTTCAAGAAAGTGAGCCTCAACCCTGGCGAAATCAAGAACATCACGGTCGAACTGGATGCGCGCGCCTTCAGCTACTGGGACGAAACGACGCATGGCTGGAAGATCGACCCCGGCAAGTTTGTCGTGCGCGTGGGCGACTCCAGCGAACACACGCCGCTGCAAGCGGATGTGACGCTGCGCTAGAATTCGGCGCGCAGAAGCACTCGAACGGCCCGCAGGTTTATATCTGCGGGCCGTTCAAGTTTTGGGAGACACGGCGCGTAGATTCCTGTTCAGCAAGCCTGCGATTGAGCGGGCCAGGATTTTCCATGCGGATGTGGAGGCGGGCCTGCATCGCTGCCGGTTTGCATGGAGAGAACCGGCGTTTGCTCTGCGTGGATGTGGAGGAATTGTTGCGGTGCCTGGGCGAGCGTTGAGCGTCCCCATCCATGTCGTCCGCTGCGAGCGGACAACATGGATGGGGTAGCCCTGGTGGCTTCGTGGATTCCCAGGTCCCAAGTGCGGGACCTGGGGCACCCGGCGGCCCCGGCTCAAATCGAACGGCCTGCGCAGTATCCCGTGCAGGGCGCTCTACTTGCTTGTCACTTCGCTTCCGCCAGGTCGATCAATTATTCGTCGATTTGTCTGCAAAAAGCTTTGCAGCGTCCTCTGAGCTCAACTTCACACCGGCAAGCCCCGCAGCGTACGCCAGCACCGGATCCCGTCCCGCTGCGATATCGGAGGAAGCCGGCAGCATCGTGCGATCCGGCTCCACGCCAATATGCTCCAGGGTCTTGCCGTCGGCCATCACCGAATCGCCAATCGTGACGGAAGCACCGTAGTAGTAAATTGGATTCTCACCATAGGCGTGAGAGTAGACTCGCGACACCATCGTACGACCGGAGCTGTGATCACCCAGGATTGTTCCGCGCTCCTGCAGTTGCACAACACGTGCAAAGATCTCCCCACCAGAGGCTGTTCTGCTGTCAATCAGCACAATTAGATCTCCTCCAAAGGCGCCGCTGCGATTCGGCTTCACCAACAGAGGATCAAGTTTGCCGCGCTCAACCCAGTTGCCAACCTTCACATCCCGGTTAAAAATGTCTTCAAGATAACTTTCGACCGAATCGACCCTGCCTCCAGGACAACCCCGAAGATCCACAATCAGCGTTTTGTGCGTGCGTGCCCGCTTGAATAACGCATCCACCTCCGCACCGGTCTGCACAAACTCCGGAATTCGAAGGATCATCAGGTCCGGACCAAGCTCCTTGTACACCGCCCGCACTTTGTCATAAATCTTCTCTCGGTCTATCCGGATCTGGTTGCGGTTCCATGTGCTGTCGCCGAGCCCCGCTACTTGCGCATGTCGCTCCACCTTCGCAGCCACATCAAGATGTATCAGTTTGCCCACAGGGTCCCGCAAATCGAGTTGGAGACTGCTGCGCGGTATCAGCACATTCAGCGAATATTCAAGCTTTGGCGTGCTCGCGCGGTCCACAGCAAAGCCATCAATAGTCAGCAACTCGTCCCCGGGGTGCATGCCCTTGCTCTGTGCGTCACTCTTGGGCTCCACTTTGGTCACATAAGCGCGCTTCCCCACGATCTCAAAGTCGAACCCGTAGTCTGCGGTGGCTAGATTCCGTGGCGGATAGAAACGCGTATGAGAGTCGTCCAGGCGCTCAAGCAGCGCGGCAATTTCTGTATTCGCCACCTGCATATTCGGTGCCTCGTCGATGCTCTGCTTTGTCTGGCGAACCAGCGCATCCCAATCCAGGCCTTGCAGCTTTGAGTCAAAGTAATACTTGCGCACATCAGCGGAAACATTCTTCAGCATCGTCTCCGCCAGTTCCCGGTCCAGCCGGGAAAGCTGCTGCGCCAACAAACGAGGAGCCGGCATCGCAAGCACAGCCAGCAGGAGGATGAACTTACCCCGGCGGACAATGGCAAAGCACATCTCCTGCCAAGCATTGCCGGCAGGGTTTCCTCGACCCATCGCTTTGATTGTGCACAGCATTCCCATCTTCATGAAATAAGCTCCTCTCCGCCTCAAATCCTCTTTGATTGCAAAGCTTTTCAGAAAGGCAAATTATA
The DNA here is from genome assembly GCA_021778875.1 of Acidobacteriota bacterium. Next base: position 2,642 of record JAJYBT010000218.1, read on the forward strand.
GTCGAACCCATACTCGATGCCGCCGCGGGATGCAGGATTTCGACTCTTTCAAGCAGCCCTCCCGAAACGGGGCCCCGCATCGACTTTAAAAACCTGCCGATCCGGGTCGCCTGCTAGAAACATGCTTGCGAATTTCACTAACAAGCCTTGGACAAATCAGCTACACTTGCCCCCTGTGTTCGACCAGACAAAGTGAAGGGAACCCGTCATGAATGATTGGAAGCTGCTCCAGAAAGATCCCTCGGAGGCCCTTGCCCGGTTGCACTACTTCTCCGTCGTGAAGAAGCATGCGACCGGCGAGGTGGAGGCCCGCATCACCGTCAAGGAATTTGCCACGGCCAAAACCTCGGATATGCAGTTCTTTGCCTGCGCCGATGTTGCCTTGAACCAGAAGACACTCAGCTTCCACCCCGCCGGATGGGGAGAGTCGCTGCTCATCGCGCTCTCTGAGTGCCTGCGCAATCTCCGCAAGTTCGAATACGAGGTGTTGGACCAACCCTCTCCGCCTTCTGCGCTCCCCGACTGACGCCCGCATCGGCGCTCATCCCGCTCCTCCGCAGCTCCGTCGCGCTCATCGCGTGGCCGCAATCACGCGCGGTCCATTGCGTCAGATGCGCAGAAAAATGCGCCTGCGATACATCCAGAAAAGGACAAGCCAGAAGATCAGCATCACGGTCGTCCCCAGCATCAGCGGCTCCAGACCCGCGCCAAACACCTGAAACACCCGGTAGCCAAGATGGATGTGCAGGCTGCTGATGATGAAGTCCTCCCACAGGTGGGCAATCAAATAGGCCGCGATTGAATTCATGCCCACCACCACCAGCGGAAATGCCCACCGGCGATACGACTTCACATCGATGATCCAGGAGAAGGCGGCGAGAAAGAAGAAACACACGCCACCGCTGAACAGCGTCCAGCTGGGCGTCCAGATGCGCTTCACAATCGGGCAAATGCCCGCGAAGTGCAACGCGAGTCCCGCCGCCATCAGCAGCGCCCCAGCCACCACAAACCGCTTCACCGGAATCTTCGGTGCCGCCGCCCGGAACCATTCGCCCGCGCGCAGCCCCAGCAGCATCGTGCCCAGCGTGGGAATAAAACTCAGCGTCAGGTAGCCGCCGTCGTTGTACGCAAACCGCGATGCCCTTGGAAGCAGATTCAGAAACCACACGTCAAGCGCCTGCCCAAGGTTGCTGTTCTTGTTCCAGTGCGCGGCAAATCCGCTGAAGTTGTACGGCCAATGCGCGGGCACGCCCACCGCCGCCCAATCAAACGTCGCCCCCGGCGCCGGATACAACGCCCACGCCAGCCAATACCCAAACAGAATCACTCCCAGCGCGGTCCATTGCCAACGCGGCCGGCAATGCGCCAGCAGAAAGGCAAACGTGTATCCCAGCCCAATCTGCGTGAGCGTGTCTTCGAAGGTGTAGTAGGTCTGCCCGCTGTGCGTTGAACGCAAAAAGATGCCCAGCGCAATCAGCACCAGGCTGCGCCAGATCGTATGCGCCAGCTGCTTCGCAAAGCTCTGCCCTTTGCTCATGCGGCTATGAATGGAGTACGGCAGCGCCACGCCCACTAAAAACGTGAACCCAGGCTGGATCGTGTCATGCAGCCCCATGCCGGCCCATTCAACGTGCGTCTGGTTGTAGCACAGCACATTCCAGAACAGGCTCTGCGGATAGGCCCGCGCGACCGCGGCAAACTTCATCACCTCGCCCATCATCAGCAGCATCACCAGCCCGCGATACGCATCCACCGCCACGTTGCGCGAGGGCAACGGCTTTGCATGCGCGCCGCTCACCTGGGACTCCCTTTCACCGGTCACATCCATCGCAGTCGCCATGTGCGCTCACTTCCCTTCCGTCGTCGCAGCCGGTTCCGGCAGGCCCACCTCGCTTGCGGGGGCGAGCGTGTGCGTTTCCCACCAGCGATTAATGACCAGTTGCCACTGCTCGCCGCGTCCAATCCAGAGTTGCGCGGAGCGGCTGTAGCGGGCCTGGTTGTTGGCGAGCCAGTAGGGCCGGTTGTCGCGCAGCCACGCGTCCGTGAATAGCTGGCCCAGCTGTGTGTAGCCGTCGCGGATGTCCTGCATCTTTCCGTTGTTTGAGCCGATGGTTTCAAGCATCTCCGCGACCTCATCCCAGCGTGTCTTGTCACCGGCGAGCGCCTGAGCCTGGCTATAGATGGAGGCGCACTCGGCGGCTTCCTGAAATTTGAGGCCGATGAAGTCGATGCGGCGCGCGCCAAGTTCCATTGCATCGAGAGCTTCAGGATTTTCGAGGCCGCGATTTTGAAGCTTTGCGGCGGCGCGCGCCTCGGCGAGCAGCGTGATGGCGCGCTCGGCGTCCAGGCGCATTTCTGAAGCTACGGGGAGCAGCTTTGCGCTGACCTGCTGGCCCTGCGGCGAGAAGGGATCGAGCCAGAAATAGGAATCCTGCACATCGTCGAGGCCGGCTTTGCGCAGCACGGCGTGCGCGGCCATGAGCTGGCGCTGGGCCTCGTCGATTTTGCCGGTTGCGTCGTTGTGAAACGCCAGCCCATACGACGCGGTGAACGCCTGCTCTGAGCTCTCACCGGGCTGCCAGCTTGCGGCCGCGCCAAAGAGCACGCCAAACCAGTTCTCGTCGAAGATGCCCTCGCCGTCGTCGTTCCAGATGGTGTTCAGCAGGCCGGTTGCGCCCAGCTTCTGGCCGTCGCGGACGAAGGCGCGGATGTTGCCGAGAGCCTCATTGTTGTTGGGATAGACGCGGTTCCAGTTGTTGACGCCGGTGGCGACCCAGGTCTGGAGACCGGCCTTTGTGAAGGGCAGAATGAGTGGCGTGAAATCCGGCTCGGCGTCATAGCGCCAGGGCACGGCAATCATGTCTTTCGGCAGCGTGCCGACGAGTTCGGGCGACTTGACAGCGATGTCTCCCCAGAAGAGGAGCTGCTTGTGATACGGCGCGAGCGTGGAATGAATGCGCGTGAGGAAGTCGAGGTAGACGGCATTCAAGCCCTTCTGATTGACTTCATCGCGCGTGCGGCCGAGGCCGAGCTCGAAGGTTTCATCGGCGCCGATGTGCGCGTAGGGGCCGGGGAAGACTTTGGCGAGATCGGCGAACCAACTGGAGATGAGGGGCAGCGTGGCGGGGTCTCCGGGCGCGAGGACGGAGCCGTGCGGCGTTTCGCCGAGAG
>JAJYBT010000219.1 GCA_021778875.1 Acidobacteriota bacterium
CAAGTGGAAGGGCAAAGTCGACTTCGTGCTGGGAATCGGCTTCTCAGAGGCCGGCAGCTTTGTGCAGAGCCGGATCACCGGCGCGTTTGAGGGCATCCGCGACAAGCTCAAGGACCTGCAGCCCGACCACTACATCCGGCTGGAAGGCCGCGGCATGCGCGAGCCCAGCCGCCGCGCCGTCTCGGACTTCCTCAGTGGGCATCGCAAAGGGCAGCACGTCCTCGTCGCCGCCGCCACGGACTCCAGCGCCCTCGGCGTGCTGGAGGCCGCCCGCCAGGCCGGCCGCGAGGCCGACTTCGCCATCGTCGGCCAGGACTGCATCCCCGAGGTCATCGAGGAGATGCGGACCGGCAAAAGCGCCATCGTCGGCAGCATCTCGCACGAGGCGGAGACCTACGGCCCCCGGCTTATCCAGCTCGGCATCGCCCTGCTGCGCGGATATACCGTTCCGCCCTACAATTACGTGCGCCACCGCCTGGTCACGCCAGACAATCTGGACGGCGACCGGTCCGAGGAGCAGGAGGAGTAGCAGGGCGCCGGCGCGGTGCTGCTGTTCCATGCGGTGGCATGGTTAATGCAGCGAAAAACCGTGCCGTAGTTTTCAAATAAGAAATACTTCTCCTATTGACTGCAATGTGCTATCGTTTTTGAGGTTTCCTGATTCTTCCGTTTGGTGGTGTGTATATGACCCAGGCAACAATTGCCTCCCCTGTTCTCAAGTTCCTTGAAGACCGCTGGGACCCCAGCGTAGCCGCCACGCTCGACGAGCCCGAGCTTCTGCGCTACCGCTCCAACCTGCTCGGCTCTGACCTTCGCATCACCAACTTTGCCGGCGGCAACACCAGTTCCAAGATCAGTGAAACCGATCCCCTCACCGGCGAGTCTGTCTCCGTGCTCTGGGTCAAGGGCTCCGGCGGCGACCTCGGCAGCATGAAGCGCACGGGCTTTGCCACCCTCTACTTTGAGAAGCTGCTGGCCCTGGAGCGCAGCTACAAGGGCGTGGATACCGAGGACGACATGGTTGCCATGTATCCGCTGTGCACCTTCCGCAACAACCCTGTCGCCGCGTCCATTGACACGCCCCTGCACGGCTTCCTGCCCTTCCCGCACGTAGACCACCTGCATCCGGACTGGGGTATCGCTCTTGCGGCCTCTGCCAACGGCAAGGCCAAGATGGAGGAGTTCAATCGCGAGTTCGGCCACCAGCTCGTCTGGGTGCCCTGGCAGCGCCCCGGCTTTGAGCTGGCCATGATGATGAAACGCGCTATCGCCGACAACCCCGGCTGCGATGGCATCGTGCTCGGCGGCCACGGCCTGTTTACCTGGGGCCAGACGCAGCGCGAGTGCTACGTCAACACTCTCACCGTGATTGACCAGATCGGCCAGTTCATTGAGCGCCACGGCATCGCCAAGGGCCCCGCCCGCTTTGGTGGTCAGGCGGTCCCGGCCCGCGACAATCGCGCCGAGCTTGCCCTTGCCATTGCGCCTTACCTGCGTGGCCAGATCTGCACGCAGAATCGCTGGATCGCGAGCTTCACGGATGCGGAGGACGTGCTGCAGTTCGTCAACTCCGCGCAGGCGCGCGATCTCGCATTCCTGGGCACAAGCTGCCCCGACCACTTTATCCGCACCAAGATTCGTCCCCTCTTTGTGCCATGGGCTGCCGGCGACGGCATTGACGCGCTCAAAGCGCATATTCACTCCTCGCTGGCCGAGTATCGCGAGCAGTACCGCGAGTACTACCACGCCTTCGCCACGCCCGACTCGCCCGCCCTGCGCGACGCCAGCCCTACCGTGGTTCTCATCCCCGGCCTGGGCATGTTCAGCTTCGGCAAGAACAAGACCGAGGCCCGCATCACCGGCGAGTTCTACACCAACGCCATCCACGTGATGGAAGGCGCCAGCCTGCTCGCCGAGGGCGAAGTCACCGGCACCGTTCCCCAGTGCGGCGAGGGTATGGACCCGGCCAGCTTCAGGGTCCACTCCAACTACGTCGCGCTGCCGCCGCTAGAGGCCTTCCGCATCGAATACTGGGCGCTGGAAGAGGCCAAGATTCGCCGCCAGCCGCCGGAGAAAGAGCTCAGCCGCCGCGTCGTGCTCGTCGTCGGCGGAGGCAGCGGCATCGGCCGCGAAGTCGCCCTGCTCGCCGCCGCTCGCGGAGCCCACGTCGTCGTCGCCGACCGCGATGAAGCTGGCGCAGCCCGCGTTGCCGACGAGTTAAAGCACGTCACGTCGAAAGAGTTCGTCGCCTCCACGCCGGTCGACATCCGCAATCGCGAGGCCATCGTGCGCGCGCTCCGGGCCTCCGTCGCGGCCTTCGGCGGCATCGACATCCTCATCAACACCGCCGCCATGTTCCCGTCCTCGCCCGACGGCATCATCAGCGACGCCATGTGGGCCACCACGCTCGACATCAACGTCACGGCCAACTACCTGCTAGCCGACGAGGCTGCAAAGCTCTTCGAGCAGCAGGGTCTTGACGGCTCCATCGTGCTCACCAGCTCCGCCAACGCCGTGGTCTCCAAGCGCGGCAGCGAGGCCTACGACGTAAGCAAGGCTGCGCTCTCGCACCTGGTGCGCGAGCTGGCCGTCGCCCTCTCGCCCCGCGTTCGCGTCAACGGCATCAGCCCGGCCACCGTGGTCAAGGGATCCACCATGTTCCCGCGCGACCGCGTCCGCGCCTCGCTCACCAAGTACAACATCGCCTTCGACGAGTCCATGAGCGACGATGATCTGCGCAACCTGTTGGCTGGCTTCTACGCCAAGCGCACGCTCACGCATCAGCCCATCGATCCGGCCGACTGCGCTGAGGCCATCCTCTTCCTCGCCAGTCCCCGTGCCCGCTGCACCTCCGGCCATCTCATCCCGGTGGACGGCGGACTCACGGAGGCCTTCCTGCGGTGAGCTCCGGCGTGGATGTGCCCTCCCTGGAACAGGCTCGCGTTGCCATCGATCTCGGCGCAGAGAGCTGTCGTGTCTCGCTGCTGCGCTGGTCCCAGGGCCGTCCGCATATCCAGCTCATCCACCGCATTCCCAACGGGCCGGTGCATCGCGGCGCATCGCTGCGCTGGCCCTTGGACACCATCCTCGCAGGTCTGGAAGAAGGCCTGCGCAAAGCCGCTGACGCCGCGCCGGAGGGCATCGCCTCCATCGGCGTGGATGGCTGGGCCGTGGACTACGTGCGTCTAGGTGCGGACGGCAAACCGCTCGCCGAACCCTTCTGCTACCGCGATGAGCGCAGCGTAGCCACCAAGGACGCCGTCGATGCCACCACCGCACCCGCCGAGCTTTTCCGCCGCACCGGCGCGCAGCCTCTGCGCATCAATACTCTCTACCAACTCCTCGCCGATCCCGCCTCCGGCATCGATCCCCACGCGCCCTGGGTCTGCTTTCCCGAGTACGTGCTTCACTGGCTAGGCGGCCGCCGTGTAGCGGAGTACACCAACGCCACCCACACCGGCCTCGTCGATATCGAAACCGGCAACTGGTCCGCATCGCTCTTTCAGCAGCTCGGCCTCTCCCTTCAGGCCGCACCGCTCATCGTTCCCGCTGGCACAGCGCTGGGCCGCGTGCAGGGGCCGCTGGCGCAGCTACCCGCCTATCGCGGCACGCAACTGATCGCTCCCGCCTGCCACGACACAGCCTCCGCCATCGCCGGCATCCCCACCAGCCTCGATTCCACCGCATACATCTGCAGCGGCACCTGGTCGCTGGTCGGCACGCTGGTGCAAAAGCCCATCGCCACGCCTGCGGCCATGCAGGCCCGCTACACCAACCAGGGCGCGGCCTCCGGCGGCTTCTGCTTTCACACCAACGTCAACGGCATGTGGCTCATCAAGCAGTGCATGGACACCTGGACCGCTGCCGGCCGCGCGTGGACCATCGAACGACTCGTGGATGAGGCCGCCACGCGCACCACCCCCGGCATCCTGGACGTGGACGCCGAGCCGCTTCTGCTCGATGGCAACATGCCCGAGCGCATCAATCAGGAGCTCGTCGCACGCCGCCTGCAGCCCATTCCCGACGTCGCCGGAAACGAGCCGCTCTTTGCCCGGCTCATCTTTGAGAGCCTCGCCAGCCGCTACGCCACCGCGCTGGCGCAGCTGGAGCAGATGCTCGGCCGCAGGCTCGACCGCATTCACGTTCTCGGCGGGGGCAGCCGCAACAAGCTGCTCCTGCAGCTCACCGCCGCACGCACCGCTCTTCCGGTGGAGGCGGGCGAGCCGGAAAGCTCCACTGTGGGCAACTTCGCCGTGCAGCTTGCCTCTGCCCAGTCCAACGGCCTTGCCGTGGAGCCCGCAGCCGTGCGCCACTGGGCCGCGATGCTCAGCGGTCAGTAGCCCTGCGCTACTCCCACACCGCCACGCTGCCTACTGCGGCATCCATACGCTGCAACGCCTCGTCCGGCAGCGTCACGCCCACCGCGCGCACATTGTCCGCAATCTGTTCCGGCCGCGAGGCGCCGATGATCGCCGACGCCACCTCCGGCCTGCGCAGCACCCACGCCAGCGCCATCTGCACCATCGTCAGGCCCAGGTCCGCCGCAATCGGCTTCAGCTGCGCCACCGCCTCCAGCAGGTAGTCGGAGCGGTAGTGCCGTCCCGCCGTCTCCATAAAGGCGTTCATCTCTTCGCTTGCCGCGCGGCTGCCCGCCGGCGGAGCCTGCCCCGGCGCATACTTCCCCGTCAGCACGCCATGCGCCAGCGGAGAGAACGCCAGGTTCCCGATGCCGTGCTGCGCGCACGCCGCAAACACCTTCGCTTCCGGCCTGCGCCACAGCAAGGAGTACTGCGGCTGGCTCGACGTGAAGGCCGTGTATCCGGCCTCATCGGCCACCTTCACCGCCTCGTCAATCTGCTCCGCCTTCCACTCGCTAAAGCCGATGGCCCGCACCTTGCCCGCTTTCACTGCGCGGTCCAGCGCGGCCATCGTCTCCTGCAGCGGAGTCTCCTTGTCATAGCGGTGGCATTGGTACAGGTCCACATACTCCACGCCCAGCCGCTGCAGCGAGCGATCCAGTTGCTTCTCCACCTGCGCGGCCGACAGTCCCTTGTCCGGCTCGTCGCCCACTGGAAAATATAGCTTGGTCGCAATCTGGTAGCGGTCGCGCGGATACGGCCGGAGCGCATCGCCCAGCGCACGCTCGGCCTCGCCCGCGCCGTACTGGTTTGCCGTGTCAAACAGCGTAATGCCGTGGTCCACGGCCGTCTGAATGCAGCGGATGGCCTGTTCTCGACCCACTCCGCCGGCCACCGTCAACCACGTGCCAAAGCTCAGCTCACTTACTTCCAGCGGTCCCTTGCCCAGCCGGCGATATCGCACTCGTTCGCTCCCTATCCCACGGCCTGCACGCTTCCACGGCCTGTCAGTTCTTCCACGCGCTCAATCCAACCGCGGTCCGCCGCCACGCTCAACTGCTCCGGCTCCAGAATCACCGCGTACTCGCCTTTCTTCTCCAGATGCAGCATCACCTTGCCCGGCCCCGGAGCCACGTCCGCCGCGCTCTTCAGCGCCGTGAATAGCTCCTCCGTCGCGCGGTCCAGATCAATGCGGATGCGCACTCCCGACGGCAGCTTGACCTGCACATCCTCCAGCGCCTGAATCGAGATGATCGAGATCTTCGGCGCTGAATCTTCCTCGCCCATCAGCACCCCGCGAATCAGCACCGGGGCCTCGATCTTCAACTGATTCGACAGCCGCTCGTAGTCCCGAGAAAAACAGATCAGGTCGATCTTGCCGCTGGCGTCTTCCAGCGCGGCCTGCGCATACAGCTTCTGGTCGCGCTTGCTCTTCTGCACGCGCAGCCCAT
>JAJYBT010000220.1 GCA_021778875.1 Acidobacteriota bacterium
GGGGCGTCACGCTGCATGAGATCAATCGCGGCGGCGACGTGACCTATCACGGCCCCGGCCAGCTTGTCGGCTACCCCATCTTCGACCTGCGCAGCCTGAGGAAATCCGGCAGCGAGGTTCCCAACGATGGAGCTTCGTTGTTGGGGCAGCCGGGCGGCCGGCTTGGCCCGGTCGACTTTGTGCGCCGGATGGAAGAGGCGCTCATGCGGGTGTGCGGCGTGTATGGCGTGCGCGCGGGACGCATCCCCGGGCTTACCGGCGTGTGGTGCGGTGTGGACCAGCCGCAGAATCCGTCTGAAGCGCCGAGAAAGATTGCCGCCATCGGCATCCATGTTTCCCGCGGCATTACCTCGCACGGCTTTGCGTTCAACGTGACCACGGACCTGCGCGACTTTCAGCTGATCAACCCCTGCGGCATTACGGACAAGCCCGTGACCAGCCTGGAGCTTGAGCTGGCCCGCGAGGCGGAGCACGCCTGCGGCCTGCCCAGCCTGGAAGCCATTGCCCACCAGGCGGCGCGCCAGTTCGGGCTTGTGTTCCAGGAGCAGGTGCTTGCCGTGGAAAGCCTGGATGACCTGCGCGCCCATGCAGCCACACGGACACCGCGAACAGAGCCCGCGCAGCCCGCAGAGGACACGCCTCTGCAGATCCCTGCCGAGGTGAAGCGCCTGCACGGCGACCCCGATACCCCGGTCCGCGCCTGACCCGGCTGCAACGGCGAGCACCGCAACTCCGTGGCGCGCGGATTTATAATCCGGCAGAGTCCGGGCGCGCGTTACAGTCCCGCATCGCGGAGAGAACGATCCATGCCAACCGACGTCATCATGCCCCAGATGGGCGAGTCGATCTTCGAGGGCACCATTACCAAGTGGCTCAAAAAGGCTGGCGATGCCGTGCAGAAGGACGAGCCGCTCTTCGAGATCTCCACCGACAAGGTTGATGCGGAGATTCCCGCGCCGGTGGCCGGGGTGCTGACGGAGATCAAGGTGGCCGTGGGCGACACCGTGCAGGTGAACACGGTGGTCGCCGTCATCGATGGCCCGCTGACAGCCTCAGCGCCGGCGCCCGTGGCAGCGGCGCAGGCCAAGCCGGAGCCTTCCAGACCCGAACCTTCCAGACAAGAGCCGAAGCAGCCTGCCGCGCCAAAGTCCGCACCGGCATCCGCGCCAACGCCTGCGACCACAACGGCAACGGCCGGCACTGGAACCGACGTGGTGATGCCGCAGATGGGCGAGTCGATCTTTGAGGGCACCATTACCAAGTGGCTTAAGCAGGCGGGCGACACGGTGCAGAAGGACGAGCCGCTCTTTGAAATCTCCACCGACAAGGTGGACGCGGAGATTCCCGCGCCGGTGGCCGGGGTGCTGACGGAGATCAAGGTTCCCGTGGGCGCCACCGTGCAGGTGAACACCGTGGTTGCCGTCATCGGCGGGGCTGGTGCGGGATCAGCAGCGGCGGCGGCTTCGGCAGCGGTTGTGGCCGCGCAGACTCCCGCACCGCTGGCAGCGCCGGTACATGAGGCGGTGCACGCGCCGGAGCCTGGCCATCGGCTTCGCTCCTCGCCGCTGGTGCGCCGCATTGCCCGCGAGAACCGCGTGGACCTGCGCATGGTTCCCGGCACCGGTTCCGCTGGACGCATCAACAAGGACGACATCCTGCGCTATTTGAGCCAGCCCAAGCCGCAGCCGGTTGTGCCGGCCGCGGCGCAGCAGCCCGCGGCGGCCGTGTCCGATCTGCCGGGCCAGGTGGTGCCGCTCACCAAGATGCGCGCCATCATTGCGCAGCGCATGCTGGAGAGCAAGCGCACCAGCCCCCATGTCCACTCGGTCTACAAGGTGGACATGAACCGCATTGCGCGCCTGCGCGACCGGCACCGCGCGGCCTTTGAGCAGCGCCACGGCTTCAAGCTGACTTATATGCCCTTCATCGCCGCGGCTGCCGTGGACGCGCTGCGCCGGTTCCCCATCCTGAACTCGTCGCTGGTGGACAGTTCCATCCACTACCACGCCAACGTGAACCTCGGCATTGCCGTTGCGCTGGAGTGGGGGCTCATTGTGCCCGTGATTCAGCGCGCCGAGCAGCAGAGCTTTGCGGCCCTGGCGCGCGCGATTCACGACCTTGCGGGCCGTGCGCGAGGGAAGAAGCTGACGCCCGACGAGGTGCAGGGCTCCACGTTCACGCTGACCAACTCCGGCGTCTACGGCGGCGAGTTCGGCACGCCCATCCTCAACCAGCCGGAGGCGGCCATCCTGGCCATCGGCGGCCTGCGCAAGGAGCCCGTTGTGCTGACCGACGCCGAGGGCAACGACACCATCGCCATCCGCTCCGTGCAGTACTACTGCCTCGGGTTTGATCACCGCATTATCGACGGCGCGGACTCCGGTAAATTTATGACGGAGTTCAAGAAGACGCTGGAGAACTGGAACCGCGAGTTCGAGTAAAGGCGCTCCGGTAGAGCCTGTCCCGCTCCGCCGTCTGTGCCGCGCGGGTTACTTCCATGCGTGGGGCAGGGCTCCGGCGGGTTCGTGCTGCGTAATCTCGTTGTATGTGGCCTCGACATCCCACGCGAGGTCGCCGGGAGTCCAGTTCCCGTCGGCCTCGGGAAGCTGGATATTCATCTGCGCGGCAGTCTTGCCGGCCTGCACCTGCTGCTGCACGGCGCGGTACAGGTCCTGCAGAAACCGGCGCTGGCCGGTCAGTATCTCCACCCCGCCCGCATCGCCGTGGCCCGGCAGCACCACCCGCGGCCGCAGGCGCATGGCGCGGGTGAGCACCCGCGGCCAGTTTGCGATATCGGCATCCCACAGCTTGTTTCGCGGGCCGTTCACGGCGGCATCGCCGGTGCACAGCACGCGCTCTTTCGGCAGCCAGACAAAGCCGTCCGCGCGGGTGTGTCCCCAGCCCAGGTAGACGAAATCCACCTCGCGGGTCGCATCCCGCAGCACGTACGGGCTCTTGCGAAAGGTCTTCAAGGGGCGCTGGACGGTCGTCTCGTGCAGGTCGCGCACATCGGCGCGTTTGGCCTCGGCCGCCTGCCAGCGCGCCGGCTCGTAGCGGTCCATCTCGCCCAGGATCGCAGCATAGGCCATGGTGGTGGCGCCCGCCGCCGTCCACAGCGAGTTGCCGTAGGAGTGATCGCCGTGCGCATGGGTGTCAAACACCAGCCGCACCGGCTTGGGCGACAAACGCCGGGCCTCGGCCATGATCTCGCGCGCCCGCGCCGGATAGTTGGCATCCACCACGATCAGGTAGTCCTGCATCTCAATGAGCGTGGTGTTGCTGTAGCCCTTGTGCGCATCGCCCAGCAGAAACCATACGCCCGGCGCTATCTGGTGTGCCGGAGCCGGCTGCGCATGGAGCACGGCGGCGCCCGGCAAGAGCAGCAGAACCAGCAACGCCGGCAGCAGCCCGGCGCCTGCCCTTACCGTCCGCGCGCCCACGCCAGTCCGTCTGTGCCCACGCCGGTGGAGAACAGCCGCGTCGTCTTCCACGAGCGCAGATCGATCTCCGCCACCTGGTGGCTGCCCACGCAGGAGACGAACGCCAGCTTGCCATCCGGCCGCACCAGCACCTCCTGTGGACTTTTGCCCACCTCCACCGTGCGCGCCACCTGCATGGTCTTCAGGTCCACCACGGCCACCTTGTTCTGGGTGGGCATGGCCATCAGCAGCCAGCGGCCATCGGGCGTGACCGCGCCGCCGTAGCCTACGCCCTCCAGCGGGATCCACTGCGCCACCTCGTCCTTGGCCGCGTCAATCACGGCGATGCGCGGTTGGGTCTGGTCGGCGGTAAACACCCGCTTGTCGTCCATGGAGACGGCGATCCGCTGGGTATGGCCCGAGACCGGAATCACCTTGAGCAGCTTGCGCGTCTCCATGTCCAGCACAGACACGGTGCCCGGCCCCACGTTGGCCGTGTAGCCGCGCCGCCCGTCGTGGCTGATGGCGAGCATGTGGCTCTCCGCCTGGCCGGTGGGAATGATGCCCACGATCGCGAGCGTTTTGGGGTCAATCACGCTTACCGTGTGGTCCAGCTCGGTGGTCACGTAGAGCAGCCCGTCCTTGGGCCCCAGCACCGGGCAATGCGGCCGGACGCCATGTCCGAAGTCCAGGGTGCGCACCACCTTTTCCGACGCCAGATCGATCACCACCATCTTTGTGCCGTCGGTGCCGGGCTTGCCCACGCCGGAGTTTCCATAGATGGGCACATAGGCCAGACGGCCGTCCTGCGACGCCACCGCCTCGTGCCCCGTCACGCCTCCCTCGTCTACGGAGGCCACTACGGTCCCGGTAGAGGGGTTCACGATGCCCAGGCTTTGCAGCCCCTTTTGCGCCACCAGCAGCCGCGCCTGCTGCGCCACGCCTGCCACCGGCATGGCCAGCAACACAGCCATGCCCCAAATCATCTGCCGCTTCGTTCCCGGCATTTTGACCTCCGTATAATCTGGCACCTACTTTATCCCAGCAGAGGCGTGCTTTGGCCAGCGATCCGCTATGCTGACAACCATGGCGCTTCCCGCAGGCGACAGCCAACTTGTGCAGATCATGGACGCCGCGCTGGCCCGCGCCGCCGAGCGCGCCGGGCACTGGCTTGCCTGCCGCCCCGGCTGCACCGCCTGCTGCCACGGAGCCTTCGCCATCCACGCGCTGGACGCCGAGCGCCTGCGCACCGGCATGGACACGCTTCGCCGGGAACAGCCCGCGCTGGCGGCCGAGCTGGAGCGTCGCGCCCGGGCCTGGCTCGACGAGTACCTGCCCGGCTTTCCGGGCGACCCTCGCACGGGCATCCTGGGCGAGACCGCCGAAGACCAGCTCCGCTTTGAGGAGTTCGCGAATGACGCTCCCTGCCCGGCCCTGGACCCCGCCACCGGCCGCTGCGACGTTTATCCCTGGCGGCCGATGACCTGCCGCGTCTTCGGCCCGCCGGTCCGCATGGAGGCCGGGGACGACGAGACCACCGCGCTCGGCTGCTGCGAGCTGTGCTTCGTCGGCGCATCGCAGGAGGAGATTGCCGCCTGCGAGATGCCCGTTCCGCACGAGCTGGAGGCGAGCCTGCTGGCGGAGACCGGACTTGCGGCCCATTCCCTCGTCGCCTTTGCGCTGTTGCCGCCTGCGCTGTGATTCGCTTTCTCTTGTGGAATCAGCAGGTTCTTGTCCGGTGCGGGCCGGATTCGCGCGCAAACGAAACCGGCCCGGGGTACCCGCGGAGGATTCTCGTACGTTGGCACGACCGGCAGAGAACGGTGACCGGGCGTATCGTCTGCCGGGCCACGGGAAGGCTGGTTTTGCTCTAGAATGGTCCACCAGCCGGCTCGCTGTCCGGTTCGCCATGCCTGTAGCGCAACTCACACTCGAACTCTGCATTGAGCACGCCCAGTCGCTCAAGGATCGCCGCCAGGTTGTCCGCTCCATGAAGGACCAGTTGCGGCAGGGCTTCAACATCTCCGTTGCGGAGATGGACGAGGCCGTCACGTGGCAGTCGGCCACCCTGGGCGCCGTGGCCATCTCGCACTCGCGCAGCTACCTGCACGGCCTGATGGAGGAGGTGGAGCGCGCCGCCACGCGCATGGCCAACGAGCTTGGCGCGCAGATTACAGACGCCTTCTGGGAGTACATGGAGCAGTAACCCCGCCGGCTGGCTGGCGCCCCCTCTGGTATCCTGAATGGTTTACCCGGGGAGGTACAGGGGCATGCCGGAGCACAGGGGCCGCAAACATCATCAGGACCGCGTGGCAGAGACGCTCCGCGAGGAGATCGGCGCCATGATTGAGGGTGAG
>JAJYBT010000221.1 GCA_021778875.1 Acidobacteriota bacterium
AATTCTGCTGGACGTGATGATGCCCGGAATGGATGGCCCGACCACGTTTCGCCAGTTGCGCAGCAACCCCGACACGGCACGTATTCCGGTTCTGTTTCTCACGGCAAAGGTGCAGGCCACAGACCGGCGAATGTTTGCCGACCTCGGCGTGGAGGCTGTTCTCGTCAAGCCGTTCGATCCGCTCACGCTCTCAACGCAGATCGCCGGCGCGCTGGGCTGGGATTGAGGGCGCTTATGGAGCCGGCGCGGCAAGATTCCCTGGCCGAAGCGATGGACCGCCTGTGGGCGCGGTTCCTGCCGCAATTGGAAGAGCGCGTTGCTACGCTGGAGTCTGCTGCTGCCGCCCTCGCTCAGGGCAGTCTTGTGTCCACGCAACGCGAGCAGGCACGCGAAGTGGCGCACAAGCTGGCCGGCGTCCTCGGCACCTTTGGCCTGGAGGAAGGCACCAGCCTGGCCCGCGAGATGGAGCTTGCCTATTCCGGCGACTCCCACGCGGACTCCGCCGCTGCCGAGCGGCTCTCTCAGATTGCATCGCAACTTCGGGTCATGCTCGCGGGCAGAAAATAAGTTCCGCCGGCCCTCAGCAATTACACTCATCCATGGTGACCCGTCCGGACACATCCGCGCGCCAGCTCGACCTCGCCTTTGAGGAGCAGCAGTCCTTGCGCCGAGTCTGGCCCGTGAGCGATCTGGTTGAACGGGTCCGCGAACAGGTCGAGGCAAGTTACGCAGACGTATGGGTTGAGGGAGAGATTTCTAACTTCCGCCCTGCGCCTTCCGGCCACATTTACTTCACGCTCAAAGACGCCGAGGCCCAGTTGCCCGTGGTGCTCTTTCGCCGACAGGCGTTGCTGCTTCGCTTCCGCCCTGAGGAAGGGCTGCACGTACTGGTGCGTGGCCGCGTCAGTGTCTATGCGCAGCGCGGCCAGTTACAACTGGTGGCGGAAACCATGGAGCCCGTCGGTGCAGGCTCGCTTCAGCTCGCTTTTGAACAGTTGAAAGAGCGGCTCAGGGCCGAGGGCCTCTTTGAAGCAGACCGCAAGCAGCCTCTGCCCGCCTTTCCGCGCACCGTGGGCATTGTCACCTCGCCCACCGGCGCGGTGATCCGCGACTTCCTGAATATCGTCAGCCGGCGTCACTCCGGTCTGAACGTGGTGCTTTTCCCCGTCTCCGTGCAGGGCGACTCCGCTCCCGCGGAGATTGAGGCCGCACTGGCTGAGTTGAACGCATCGGGCCGGGTGGATGTCATCGTGCTGGCTCGCGGCGGCGGATCGTTTGAAGACCTGTCTGCCTTCAACAGCGAGCGCGTAGCGCGCGCTATTGCCGCGTCACGGCTGCCCATTGTCTCAGCAATTGGGCACGAGACGGATTTCACGATTGCCGACTTTGTTGCCGATCTGCGCGCGCCCACGCCATCTGCCGCGGCGGAGCTTATTACCGAAGCGCAGCATCGAATTGCAGAACGCGTGGACAACCAGACCAGCCGGCTGGAACGTGCAGCACGCTTCCACCTGCTGCAGGCGCGGCAACAGTTTGAGAGCCTTGCCGCCGATCGTTCGGAGTGGCGTGTAACTGCACTGCTGCAGCGTTTGAACCAGCGGCTGGATGATTTCGGCTTCCGCGTTGAATCCGCATTGAGCAGCCAAATGCGCCGTCACTTGCGCGAGGTGGAGGAGCTTGCTGCAGCCGTGCTCAGGCACGATCCGCGCCAGCGACTTGGCCTTGTGCGCGAGCGCCTTACGGCCAGCCGCACGCATCTCGACCGCGCACTTGAGCGGACAGTATGCTCCGCAGCGGCACACCTTGGCGCACTGGACGCGCGTCTGCACTCTTTGTCGCCGCTCGCGGTCCTCGACCGCGGTTACGCACTGGTGCAGGGACCAGACGGCGCGCTCATTCGCTCGACGGCTCAGATTGCCCCGGGGGACAATGTCACTACCAGCCTCAGCGACGGCGTCTTCACCAGCCGCGTAGAAACGACGAGTTCAGGCAAACTCCGGAAAAAGAAAAAGTGAGAGGATAGGCACAGTGAACGCACGCAAACTCTTCGGTACCGACGGCATTCGTGGCGTCGCGGGCGAGGCGCCTCTGGATGCAACTACTGTGCTTGCCGCCGGGCTGGCGCTGGGGCACTCACTGCGCAAGACCGTTGCTGAGCCCAGAGTCATCCTCGGTCGCGATCCGCGCGAATCAAGCCCGTGGATTGCGGCCACGCTGGCCGAGGGCCTGCGCCAGGCCGGCGCAAGCATTGAAAGCGCGGGCGTTGTGCCCACGCCGGCTATTGCTTTTCTGGCCCGCACGCACGGCTTCCACGCCGGTGTGGTCATCAGCGCCTCGCACAATCCCTGGCGCGACAATGGCATCAAGCTTTTCGGCGGCGATGGATTCAAGTTGCCCGACGCGGTGGAACTCGAAATCGAAAACGAAATCCTGCACCATGCCGCCTCGGTTCGCATGCCCGATCCAGCGAACCTGCCGCCGGTCGTGGATAACGCTGCTCTGCAAGCTGACTACATTCAGATGCTGATCGACAGCGTGCCGGGACTGAACCTGGCTGGCCGGCATATCGTAGCCGACTGCGCAAACGGCGCGGCTGCAGCGGTGGCTCCGGGAATATTCCGGCGCCTGGGCGGCGATGTAACCCTGCTCAACATCTCACCCAATGGGCGTAACATCAACGACGGATGCGGCGCTCTCCATCCCGACCATGTCGCCGCGGAAGTCAAAGCTCGCGGGGCAGGCCTGGGCCTCACATTTGACGGGGATGCCGACCGCTGTATGGTCGCGGGAGCGCATCTGAACGTCATCAACGGAGATGCAATTCTGCTGATGACTGCGCGCGATCTCAAGGCGCGAGGCCTCCTTACAGGCGATCTCGTCGTTGCCACAACGATGTCCAACATGGGCCTTGAAGCCGCTCTCAAGCGATCCGGCATACGCATGTTGCGCGCGCCTGTGGGCGATCGCTATGTGCTCGAACAGATGCAGCAGCACAATGCCGCGTTGGGCGGCGAGCAATCGGGCCATATCCTCTTGCCGCACCTTGCCACAACAGGCGACGGCCTGCTCACAGCGCTTGTGGTCCTCGACCTGATTGCACGCACCGGCAAGAGCGTTGAGGAATTGACGGCGGACTTCAAGGTCTTTCCGCAGGTCATCGTCAATGTGAAGGTACGCGAAAAGAAGCCGCTTGACTCGATTCCATCGGTGGCAGCCGCCATTCGCGCCGCGGACGAGGAGTTGCAAGACTCAGGCCGCGTGGTCATTCGCTACAGCGGCACTGAAGCGCTGGCCCGCGTCATGATCGAAGCCGAAAGCGAAGAAGCCATGCAGCGCCATGCTGACGCGATTGCAGAGGCGATTCGCAATGAACTCGGAGCATAGTGGCCCGAGCAGTAGTCGGCCGAGTGTAATAGAGGGCTTTTCCCCAATGCGCCGCTATCCCTGGTAGCGATGTTCGCCGTCGCCATTCGAGCCGGCTTCAACGGGCATCATGTCAAGCCACCAGCGCATCACGCGGTCCGACTTTGAAAAGAAGCGATGTCCCCCGATGTCCATCCGGTTTCCCTTGTACTGGACAGTCCGGGAAATGCCGCCAATCTCGTGGCTGGCTTCGAGCAGGATGGGCTTGATCCCGGTGCGGCGTAGGAACTCAACCGCAGCCGTAAGGCCCGCAGGACCCGCTCCAATGATGATCGCCTTGCCCCGTTTCATTCACTCACTCCTATGCCGCTGCCGCTTACTCCAGATCGCGCCAGTTCGGTCCAATCGCAAGATCAACAACAAGCGGAACGTTGAGCTTGACAACGCCTTCCATTTCCGCGCGCACGAGGTCTTTTACTTCAGAAATTTCTTCGGCCTGCACCTCGAACAGCAGTTCATCGTGGACCTGGAGGACCATGCGGCTCTTGAGCCTGCGTTCGCCAAGCTTGCGATCCAGAGCAACCATCGCCAGCTTGATCAGGTCGGCGGCGGTGCCTTGCAAGGGCGTATTCACCGCAGTGCGCTCAGCAAAGCCACGCTGGTTGGGATTGCGGCTTTCCATGTCAGGAATGGGGCGCATGCGTCCAAACATTGTGCGTACGCAGCCTTCGCGTCTTGTTTGTTCAAGTGTCTTCTCGATGAATGTCTTGACGCCGTGGTAGCGCGCAAAGTAGCGCTCGATGTAAGCGCGCGCTTCTGCCTGCGGTATACCTAATTGCGCAGCGAGCCCGAATGCCGAAATTCCGTAGACGATACCGAAGTTCACTGCCTTGGCTCGGTTGCGCGTCTCCTTATCCATTGCTTCAGCCGGTACGCCAAAGACTTCACTCGCAGTGAGCGTATGGATATCCTCGTTGTGCTTGTAGGCATGCACCAGCAGAGGGTCGCCGCTGAAATGAGCCAGCAGCCGCAATTCAATCTGCGAGTAATCGGCTGAAAGCAACTGCGTACCTGGCGCTGCGGTGAAGGCTGCGCGTATCTCACGACCCAACTCAGTGCGGATTGGAATATTCTGCAGATTTGGATTGACCGAAGAGAGTCTGCCTGTCGCAGTGGCCGCTGCCTGAAAGGTAGTATGCACGCGCGAGTTCGCATCGGCCAGCAGCGGCAGGGCATCAATGTAGGTCGACTTCAGCTTGGAGAGGTGTCTGAACTCCAACACGAGTCCTGGGACCTCATGCTTTTCGGCAAGCTGCTCCAGCACATCCTGGGCGGTCGAAGTGGCTTTGCCCTTGCCGCGGCTTGCAGGCGCGGGCAGACCCATATGAGTGAACAAGACCTCGCCCAGCTGTTTGGGTGAGTTGATGTTGAAGCGGCGTCCTGCGAGTGCGAAAATGCGCTCGCTCAGGCGCTCTAGTTCTGACGCAAAGCGCTTTGACAACGCAGCAAGAACGGCTGTGTCGATGCGCACTCCAGCCTTTTCCATGCGGTAAAGCACAGGCGCGAGCGGAAGATCAATGTCCCTGTATACGCTCTCGACTCCAACCTTTTGCGCCTTCCTGAGCAGGTCTGGAACCAGTGCGCGCACAGCTGCAGCCGCAGCCGCCAGCGACGCGGGCGCAGCCTGGCCGTGGCGCGCAGCCACATCTGCCAAAGACTGTGTCGCATGAGTTGGATTCAACGCGTAGGAGAGCAACATGGCGTCGTCAACCGTGCCGCGAAAATCAACTCCAACTTCACTCAGCGCATGCAGCGCTCGCTTCCAGTCGTGGGCCTGCTTGGAAACCGCGGCATCTTGCAGCAGCGCTCGCAGTTCGGGAGTGAATGGAAGACGGAGCGCAATCGCGGGCTCCGCGCAGACCCCCAGCGCGAAACTTGCCTTCTTCTCTGCAGCTTCGGCCACATCCAGCAAAGACATCATCGCCGGCGTGTCCTCGTCGCTTTCCTGCGGCGCTGGCGCTCGCGTATCAAGCGCAAGCGCAAAGCCATCTGCGCGCGCAGCCTTGTAGAACAAGGCTGCTTGTGCTTCCGTCGGCTCCTCGAACAGCTCGATCGGCGCTGCATCGGCGGCAGGCGCCAGGTCGCGCAGCATTGAAGTGAACTCAAGTTCGGTGAAGAGCTCGCGGCAGGCTTCGTTGTCCTGCGGCTGTGTCTCCATTGCATGCAGATCCAGCTCAAGCGGCACGCGGCTGTCGATGGCGACTAATTCCTTCGACAGCAGAACCATGTCGCGATTCTGCTCCAGCGATTCGCGATAGCCTTTGCGTTTGACCTCTGCGGCTCGGTCCAGTACGGCCTCCACGCTGCCGAACTGCTGGATCAGCTCCACGCTGCCTT
>JAJYBT010000222.1 GCA_021778875.1 Acidobacteriota bacterium
GGGACCGTACAGGATGTAGAAATCCAGCGGCCCACCCTCGGAGCCAAACGAGTAGCCGTCGCGATACTCCTTGTTGAAGTCGAAGCTCGCGCGCCACGTGTTGTCCAGAAAGATGCCCGCGGCAATGCCTCTGCGGAAGGTCATGAAGTAGGGAATCGACTTGTAAATCGGGTCGCTCGACTCCTGCCACCCGAACGCATCCGTATTCCAGTCCGTGAAGGCCTCATTGCGCCGATCGAGCGGGCCGGGCTTGTCGCCCAGGCCAAAGTAGTGCTCGTCCTCCGCCGACTGCATGTACACACGAAAGGCCGCGCTGTGGTACTCGATGGGACGCTCCGGCATTTCGGTTGCAATCACATGCCCCTGCATGTCGGTAACAGTCAACTGCAGAGGGTCTTTCTGGATCGCCACATGCAATTTCGCCGTCTTGAAGCCCAAAGTCGCGGCTGTCGATTCCGGCGTCACAGCCACTGAGGCAGTGCGCGATGCGGGCAGCACGGCCCACGAAGCATCTTCCGGCAGCAGCCCGGCCGGTCCCACGCGCACGCGCAGCACATCGTCGCGCAGAGCCGTTATCTGCATCACGGCACTGCCCGAGCGGATCTCAATTCCATTGGAGGTTGCCCGGGAAGCGGTGACCCGGTCCAGCCGGACAAAGCCCGATTGCTGCTGGGCCCTGCCGGTTGTTTGCGCTTGTGACGTTGCGGCGAAAATCAAAACTGCAAATACAACAAACAGGAAACGTCCTGCCTTCTGCACTCAGCACCTCATGGGAGCCAAATTGATTGTTGTTGAAAAGGATAATTGCGGAGCGCGTTTATGGGAAACGAATGGAGGCCTTTGGTCGTGGGAAATTCAGATTATGACGCCTGAGGTTACCGGCGCAGCCACCTATACTCGCTGCGGAAACAGTTGCTGCCAGCGCAGGATGCACTCGGCCGCGACCAGCGTAACCACCATACAGCCCCAGTTGACCAGCACGATGGAGTCCATGCCCCGGCGCGCCAGAGCAGGAATCGCCATCAACACACGGCCTTCCAGGAAAATCAGCAGAATGCCATAACTGCGCACCATCCACTCACGATGGGCGGCGAAGTCGTGGCGTCGAACGCAGGCATAAGCGGCCAGGGTGAACAGCAGCAAAGCCCCGGCCTGAACCGTGGTAAAGACGATCAGAAACCATGGACTGATGATGAACGCCATCCAGACCGCGACTGGAGCAAGGATAAGCGTCGCAATGATGTACAGCTTGCCGCAGTTGCGATGAATCCGAGGGTGGCGGCTCCGCAGCCTCGTCGAAAATTGCAGCGCTCCGAGAATGAGCGCGATTGCGCCGCCAACTCCGTGCGGTATCAGTTGCCATCGGATCGGATTGAAGAACGTCCACGCCGGCGAGCGTGCGTCGAGAATGAACCGCTCGTTGTGCCAGAGAACGAAAAGGAACGCAATTCCAAAGACCCCAAAAAACAAACGCTTCCCGAGGACTCCATGATTGCGCCGCACCATAACAGCGCAGATTCTATATCAGTCCAGGCTGACAAGCCACGGGATTCGCCCGGGTACCATCAGCCCTGCGCTCGTAGCTCGGCTGCGCGTTTTCGCGTCTGGCTCACAAAGTCTTCGTCCTCCGGCAACTCCGGCTTGATCGAGTCCAGGTTAATCTCAACGTTCGCCAGCGCTCCTTCCAGAGCTGCCCTCGCCAGCGCAATCGCCGTCGTCAGATCGGAACTCATGTTCGGATTGCTGATAGCCCTGAGCCCGGCGGCAATCCGCGCAACCTCCACCGCTCCTTCGGCCACGCTCAACGGCACGCTCGTTGCCTGCCGAAGCGCAGCGTTGATAGCCCGTCCGCCATCGGCAGATTCCTTCGCGGCTTTGTAAGCTCTCATCACAACGTTGTACGACTCAGCGTCGGCATCGATGGCCGACTTCAATTCCTCGCGAAGCTGCGCGAGCCTTGCGATTGCTTCGCTCAACTGGCTTTCGTATTGCAGATACGCCTTCTTGCCGCGCGACATGGATGCGACCATCTCGGCCAGCCCCGCAGCCATTGCGCCGCTGGCTGCGGCTGCGCTGCCGCCTCCGGGAGTCGCGGTCGGCGCGGCCAGTTGCTCGATAAAAGGCTCCACACCTGCACGCAGACCGCCCACCGCCATCTTGCCAGTCATCACGGCGGTCAGGCGATTCTCCAGGATGAGCGACGAGTCGCAGTTCTCTACCTGCAGGAACCACTCCGCTGCCTGTTCCAGCGCCAGCTTGGGAATCAGCCCGACGATCTCGCTTGAAACAGGAACCACGCCGTAGCGCGCCGCTTCCCGTTTCACGAATTCAAATACGCGGTGAATCGGCGTCTGCTCAAAGTCCGTCAGGTTCATTGAAACCTGCGCCATGCCGCGCACCAGGAATCCAGCGCCCTTCACAAAGCGCAGCCCTCCCGAGGAGAAGCGCACAGCCTTGGCAATCTTCTTCGCAATGTCGACATCAGCCGTGTTCAGGAAGACGTTGTAGGCGATCAGCGCCTTGCGCGCGCCCACCACCGTCGCTCCCGCCGTCGGATGCACGCGCGGCTCGCCAAAATCCGGCCTGCGCGCGGGGTTCGTCGCAATCTCGTCGCGAATCCCCTCGAACTGGCCGCGCCGGATATTTTCCAGGTTCTGCCGTTCCGGCGTAGCTGCGGCTGCCTCGTAAAGATAGACCGGGATCTGGAAGCGCTTCGCGATCTCGGCTCCCACATGCCTGGCCATCGCGACGCAGTCTTCCAGCGTCACGCCGTCAATTGGAATGAAGGGCACCACATCGGCAGCGCCCATGCGTGGGTGCGCGCCCGTGTGCTGCGTCAGGTCAATCAACTCGGCGGCCTTGCCCACCCCGCGAATCGCCGCTTCCTGAATCGCTTCGCGGTCGCCCACCAGCGTGATGACGCACCGGTTGTGGTCGGAATCCATCTCCCGGTCCAGAAGATACACGCCGGGAATCTTCATGGCCTCGACGATCGCATCAACCTTCGCTGCGTCGCGGCCCTCTGAGAAGTTGGGAACGCATTCAACTAAAGTATTCGGCACGCGAAGAAGAATAAACGATAAATGGCTCGATGCCGCGATGGACTCTTTCACGTTCCCGTGTTTTCTCAGTGGAATCGCCGTCCAAAAGCCGCGTTCGAGGAGGATTCAGTGTTTGTGGCATAAAACTGCCTGCGATTATGGCTTAATCAGAGCCGTGTTCGCGGGTACTATCCTGAAGAGCGACGATTGGGGATTGGAATACGTCGCCTCTCGCTTCAGGAGGGACCAATGACCACCACAGCAGCAGCTCCCATCATCCGCGCCCCCCGTGGCAACACCCTGCGCTGCAAGGGCTGGCAGCAGGAGGCGGCCCTCCGCTGCCTGATGAACAACCTCGATCCTGAAGTAGCCGAGCGCCCCGCCGACCTCGTCGTCTATGGCGGCATCGGCAAGGCCGCTCGCAACTGGGACTGCTTTCACGCCATCGTCCGCGAGCTGGAGCAGTTGGGCAGCGAAGAGACGCTGCTGGTCCAGTCCGGCAAGCCGGTCGCCGTTTTTCCCACGCATGACATGGCCCCCCGCGTCATCATCGCCAACTCCAACCTGGTGGGCAAATGGGCCACCTGGGAGCATTTCCACGAGCTCGACCGCAAGGGCCTGATGATGTACGGCCAGATGACCGCCGGAAGCTGGATCTACATCGGCACGCAGGGCATTCTGCAGGGCACCTTCCAGACCTTTGCCGCGATGGCGGAGCAGCACTTTGGCGGCTCGCTCAAGGGCAGGCTGGTGGTAACAGGCGGCATGGGCGGCATGGGCGGCGCGCAGCCGCTCTCCGTCACTCTCAATGGCGGAGTCATCCTCGCCATCGATGTGGACCGCACCCGGATCCAGCGCCGCGTAGACACGCGCTACTGCGACACCGTCACCGAGGATCTCGACAAGGCCCTCGCACTCTGCGAATCCGCCCGCCGCGAAGGCCGCGCGCTCTCCGTCGGCCTGGTGGGCAACTGCGCCGACCTGCTGCCGGAGATTGTGCGCCGCGGCATTCACGTGGACGCGGTGACGGACCAGACCAGCGCACACGACCCGCTCAACGGCTACATCCCGCAGGGACTCACACTTGCCCAGGCCGCCGATCTGCGCCAGCGCGATCCGCAGGAATACGTGCGCCGATCCACCGCCTCCATGGTTGTCCACGTCAACGCGATGCTCGCCTTGCAGCGCGCCGGCGCCGTCACATTCGACTACGGCAACAACATCCGCCGCTTCGCCTTCGACGCGGGTTGCGAAGACGCCTTCCTCATTCCCGGTTTCGTGCCTGAGTACATCCGCCCGCTTTTCTGCACCGGCCAGGGCCCGTTCCGCTGGGTCGCGCTCTCCGGCGATGCGCGCGACATCGACCGCACCGACAGGCTCGCGCTTGAGCTTTTCCCGGACAACGAAATCCTCACCCGCTGGCTCAGCCTCGCGCGTGGCCGCTTCGCCTTCCAGGGCCTGCCTGCCCGCATCTGCTGGCTGGGCTACGGCGAGCGCGCCCGCATGGGCGAGGCCATCAATCACCTCGTCCGCAAGGGCGAGCTCTCCGCGCCCATTGCCATGGGCCGCGACCACCTCGACACCGGCTCGGTCGCAAGCCCCTACCGCGAGACGGAGAAGATGCTCGACGGCTCTGATGCCGTGGCCGACTGGCCGATTCTGAATGCCTTGTTGAACACCGCCTCTGGCGCCACCTGGGTCAGCTTCCATCATGGCGGCGGCGTGGGCATGGGCTATTCTCTGCACGCCGGCCAGGTAACCGTGGCTGATGGTACCGAAGATGCAGCGCGCCGCATTGCCCGGGTGTTGAATAATGATCCCGGCCTCGGGGTGGCTCGCCATGCCGACGCCGGATACCCCCTTGCACGCACGACGGCGCGCGAGCACGGCATTCATATCCCGATGGCAGAGAGCTGATCATGTCCGAAACTCTTGCGGTCCTCAATATTGGGCAGTTGGTTACATTGGCAGGCCCGGCGCGTCCCCGCGTGGCAGGCGAGCTGTGCGAGGCCGGCCTGATTCAAGACGCCGCGATGCTCATTGAAGACGGCCGCCTGACCGCCGTGGGAACCTACGCCGAACTCCGCCCGCAGATTCCGCCCGTCTCCACGGTCATTGATGCAGGCGGATGCTGCATCACCCCCGGATTTGTCGACGCGCATACGCATCTGGTTTTTGCCGGCAATCGTGCCGCTGAGTTCGAGCAGCGCATTGCCGGGGCCACCTATCAGGAGATTGCCGCTGCCGGTGGAGGCATCCTGCGCACCGTGCAGCTCACCCGCCGGGCCAGCGAAGATGAGTTGCTCAGCATCGCGCGCCGTCATCGCAACTGGATGATGCGCACCGGAACCACGACCATCGAAGCCAAGTCCGGCTACGGCCTCGATCGTGATACCGAACTGCGCATCCTCCGTGTCCTCGCGCGCCTCAATGAAGAAGGACCGTGCACGATTGTGTCCACGCTGCTCGCCGCGCACACCATTCCGCCGGAGTACGCCAACCGGCGCGATGAGTATGTGCGCTGGGTCGCTGAGAAGCTGATTCCGGAAGTTGCCGCCGCCCGCCTGGCCCGCTACTGTGACGCCTTCTGCGACGAACACGCCTTCACCCTGGACGAGACACGCACCATCCTGATCGCAGCGCAGAATCACGGCATGAAGCTGCGCATCCACGCCGAACAGTTTCAGCCC
>JAJYBT010000223.1 GCA_021778875.1 Acidobacteriota bacterium
ACAGTCATAATAATTTTATCTTGTTCTTGTAAAATTCTATTCACTTCCGTGATTGACGCACCGGGCAAAGTTACCGGCATATAAAGAATCGAACCTTCATCAAGCGGCGGCATAAACTCGCTGCCGAGCCGCAGGCCGAAGTAGAGATGGAAGAGACCTCCACTGAGCACCAGCCCACCGCTGAAGTTGCCGAGGAGTCGGCAGCCCAGCCCATCGAGCCAGTGGAAGAGGCCATTGCCGAAGCCGCCGTTGAAGCTCCCGAAGCCGAGCAGGCGCAGGCCGACGAAGCCATCGACGCTGAGGCCGAGACCGAGACGGAGCAGGCATCGGCTGAAGCCGACGAGCCCGAGCCGAAGTCCACAGCCTCGCACCACGTTGACCCGCTGCCTCCCAGCACCTTCCGGCTGTTCGGTCTGGGCGGCAAAAAGAAGAAGTCCGGCGAGCTGGCTGCCGAGCATGAGCACGAGACGGAGACGCACGAGACGGCTCCCACCGCGTCCGTTGCCTCGGTTTCCGCCTTTGCTCCCGGCAGCGGCCTGGTGGAAGAGGAAGTGATCGAGGGCGAGGAATTTGACGTCGCCCATCCGCACCATCACCGGGCGGAAGAGCACGACCTTGACGAGTACGAAGAGGAGACCCTCCCGACCCAGATCCGCTCCGGCGAGCTGGGCGAGATGCTGCAGGAGGCGCACCTCGACCATCGCATCCAGCTGGACTTTGACGAGAAGGGCGGCGAGGACGAGGAAGAGACCTTCGAACCCGAAGAGGGCGAAGAGGAAGTCGCCGCGGAAGGCCAGCCCTCCGGCGAGGGCCAGGGCCAGCAGCGCCGCGAGCGTGGCGGTCGTGGCCGCCGTGGTGGCCGCGGCGGTCAGGGAGCCCCCGGCGGACGCCGCGGCCCCTCGCGCCGCACCGCGCAGACCTCCGACCTGCCCATCATCAGCGACCTGCTCAAGCCCGGACAGGAGATTCTGGTCCAGATTGCCAAGGAGCCCATCGCCAAGAAGGGCGCCCGCATCACCAGTCACATCGCCCTGCCTGGCCGCTTCCTGGTCTTCATGCCCACCGTCTCGCACGTCGGCGTCAGCCGCAAGATTGCCTCTGACGAGGAGCGCCAGCGCCTGAAGCGCATCCTCATCAGCGAGCGCGGCGAGGCCTCCGGCGGATTTATCGTGCGCACCGCGGCCGAAGGAGCCTCGGAAGAGGAGCTGCGCGCCGACCTGCGCTTCCTTATTCACCTGTGGGATGAGATCAAGCAGCGCTCGGAGAACTCCAAGTCCCCGGCCCTCATCTACCACGATCTCTCGCTCATCGAGCGCATTCTGCGCGACCAGGTGAGCGCCAACTTCTCGCATATCTGGGTCGACTCCGAGGCCGACTACGAGCGCATCGTGCGCTTCCTCAACCGCTTCTCGCCCTCGCTGGTGCGCCGCGTCAAGCTGTACACCAAAGAGGTTCCGCTCTTTGAGCACTTCGGCATCCAGGACGAGATATCCAAGGCCCTGCGCTCCAAGGTGTGGCTCAAGAGCGGCGGCTCCATCGTCATCAACCAGACTGAGGCGCTGGTCGCCATCGACATCAACACCGGCAAATACGTCGGCAAGACGGCGCGGCTGGAAGACACCATCGTCAAGACCAACCTCGACGCCATTCCGGAGATTGTGCGCCAGATTCGCCTCCGCGATCTGGGCGGCATCATCATCATTGACTTCATCGACATGGACGAGCGCAAGAACCGCTTCAAGGTCATGGCGGCCCTGGAAGAGGCCCTCAAGAACGACCGCGCCCCCACCAAGGTCCTGCAGTTCAATGACTTCGGCCTGGTTGCCATCACCCGCAAGCGGGTCAAGCAGTCGCTTGAGCGCACCCTCAGCGTGCCCTGTCCCGTTTGCCAGGCCACCGGCATGGTCAAGAGCCCGGCCACGGTCTGCAACGAGATTTACATTGAGCTGCGCAAGATGCGGAAGCACTTCGAGAACCCCGACGTCCTGCTCCGCGTCAATCCGGAGACCGTCAAGGTCCTCAAGGCCAACAATGCCCGCTGGCTCACGGAGTTCGAAGAGCTGGTAGGCCGCAACATCCTGGTCAAGAGCGACGCTGCGCTGCACCCGGAGCAGTTCGATATTCAGGGATAGTTCTTTTCCATCCTGCTGTAACCTGAGGGCCGGAGTTGCACTCCGGCCCTTACTTCTCTCCGGCCTCAGGCAACTCCCCGCAGCCAAATGTGTCTAAGTCATTACAGGGAGAACCGTCTGACTCCCGGAGAGACGTAAAATATTTCGATCTTTGAGGTAGACACATGTCATCCCTCCGTTGGATGTCGTTGATGCGGAATGCCACGATTCTTTCGGCCACGGTCGCCTGCGCCGTTGGTCTTGCGAGTGCCCAGTCAGCACCCTCCTACAACCCGTCCAGCGCACCGGCGCCTTCGGCAAGCGAGTCGAGCTCTGCGGCGATGCCGCTGGTGGCGGAGAATGACGCGGCTCCGGTTCTTCCGGCTGCGCCCTCCCCGGCGGCGGCTGGTGCAGGCCAGGGCGGTGGAGGCTATCAGTCGCATAGTCTCACCAGCCATCTCGCTATTGAGGTCGGCGGCGGCGTCAACGCCCCCAGCAGCGAGTCCTCCAAGTACATCACCTGGGGTGGCAACTTCACCCTCGGCGGCGGCTACAAGTTCAACAACCGCTTCACCGTGCTCGCCGAGTACCAGTTCATCGACGACAAGCTTCCGGGCGCCTTCATCGCCCAGACCGGCGCCCAGGGCGGCAACGCGCACATCTGGTCGTTTACGCTGGCTCCGGTTGTTGACCTGATGCCGACACACACCAACAGTGTCTATGTCACCGGTGGCGGCGGCTTCTATCGCAAGGTCACCAACTTCACCAATCCGCAGGCCACCCAGTATTGCTACTACTTCTACTGCGGATACGGCACTACAAATGTGGTGGTCGGGCACTTCTCCAGCAACCAGGGCGGCTGGAACATCGGCGGCGGCTTCACCCACAGGCTGGGCGGCATGTACGGCGAGGGCCGCATGAAGCTCTTCGCCGAGGCGCGCTATCTTGAGGTCCTGTCACCCGCTCTCACCACCAACCCCAACGGCCTTGGCACCACCACCGTCGGCAAGGACACAAAGGTCATTCCTGTCACCTTCGGCATACGCTGGTAAGCCGAGCGCGCCTCCTTCATCCCATACCCGCGGCAACACCCTGCGGGTATGGGCTTTTTCTTTCCTTACAGAATGCCGAGCACCCGCAGCCGCACCAGTCCCCCGGCCAGCACGCCAAGCGGCGACACGGCCACCTGCGCCAGCAGGTACCAGATGGGTTGCTGTCCGCGCCCCTGCAGGGCGCTGAGCGCCGCCAGCAGCAGAACAACCAGCCCCAGCGCCAGCACATGCACCAGCGGATTCGAGGCGGCATACCATGCCGTCCCATAGCCTCCAGCCGCGCCAGCCAGGAAAGATGAGCCCAGGTTGACCACCGTGTAGCTCAGCCCCGGCCTGTCCTCAACCCCCGCAAGGCTCGGCGCCAGCAGCAACAGCAGTCCGCGCAGCGCCAGCACCGTCATTACCACGGCGGCAAAACCAGCCGTCAGCACCAGAAATGTATGCACCGCTACCAAGGTTTTCGCTCCGTCTCCGGCGACTGGCCCACCTCGCCCCGCTCAATGCGTGCCAGGAACGTCCGCGCCAGCCTTGGCTCGCCGGGGTGGCTTTCCCCGTGTATCGTGCACAGATCCAGAAACTCGTCGCACAGCGCGTTCCCTTCGCCTGCCTGGTGCGAGATGGCCTGCAGAGCAATCGCCAGTTCCCGCAGCCGGGCAGCCTCCGGCCAGGCGCGGCGATCCTCGCCATCGTCATAGCCCACGTAGTCTGAGAAGAGACCGTGCCGCCCCCGTGCGCACTCTTCCAGGCACGCCAGCAGCTGCTCCGCAAACACCCGGCTCAGCGTATCCAGTTGCTCCGGGTCCATGGCATCGCGTGGATCCATACGCGTCCTCGCTCACTTGCCCTGCATTGCCGCTTCCACCTCGTCGGCGGTATGCGGCAGCGCGGCATCCAGGTCAATCAGCTTCCCATCCGGGCCCACCAGAAAATCGCACTCAATGCGCACGCCCAGCTTTTCTTCGGGAATGTACACGCCCGGCTCAATCGTAAACACCATGCCCGGCTTCAGCACCGCCGGATAGTCCGCCGGATCATGCACGTCAATGCCTACCATGTGCCCCAGCCCGTGCAGCCAATACTTGCCCAGCGGCTGGCCATGCAGGTCCTTGCCATGCGTGTTGATGTAGTTGTAGGCCGCCGTGTCCAGCGAGTTCGGATCCTTGCGGTCGCGGTCGTCAATCGTCGACGTGCCTGCCACAAACGCCTTCGCGGCCGCCTGCTGCGCGCCCAGCACAATGTCGTAAATCTCGCGCTGCCGTGCCGTAAAGTGGCCGTTCGCCGGCACCGTCCGCGTAATGTCCGCCGCGTACATGGAGTACTCGCAGGCCGCATCCACCACGACGATATCGCCGTTCTCCATCGTGCTCGCATTTTCTGAGTAGTGCAGCGTCGTCGAGTTGATGCCCGTGCCCACAATCGGCGCGTACGACGGCCGCTCGCAGCCCTGCTCCAGCCACACGGCCGTCATCCTGCCGGCGATGGCGCGTTCCGTTTCGCCCGGCTTCACATCGCGCATCATCGCGCGCTGTGCCGCAATGGAGGCCTCCGTCGCCTTGCGGATCAGCGCAATCTCGCCGGCGTCCTTCTCCTGCCGCAGCGGCATGGTCAGCGTGGTTACATCGTGGGGCGCCGGCGCCTGATCCATCCCCAGCGTCACCGCGTTGAAGTTCACCAGCGCCTTGGCCTGCGTTGCTGCCGGCTGAGTCCACAGGCTCCAGGCAAGCTGCCGGTCCTGCGCCACCAGCTTGTTCAGCTCCGCAGGCAGCGCGGTCATCGGCTCCACGGCATCCACGCCCGTTGCCCCGGCCACGCCGGGCGAGGAGGCATCCAACTTGGGTCCCGTGTAGGTCTCCGCCCGCAGGTTGCGCGTGGGCAGAAAAAGAATCTCGCGGTAGCCCCGCGCCGTGCCGCTCGGCCCCACCACCATCAGCGCTGCCCCCGGCTCATTCCAGCCGGTCAGGTAGTAGAAGTCGCTGTCCTGCCGGTAGGCCATGAAGTCCAGCTGCGGCTCCTCGGCCGCGAACAGGATGGCCACGCCGCCCTTCAGGCGCTCGCCCAGCGCCACCCGCCGGGCGCGATACGCACCCGCAGGCTGTTTCTCAAACCCGGCTGCCCCGGGAACCAGAACCACGACCAGCCAAAACAGCACAAAACAGGAACCAAGCAGTTTTCGCATAGCAATCAGCCTCTCGGAGCGGGCATCGCATGTCAAGCGCAGCAGCAGCGCTCAGTCCTGCGCCGCCCGCAGCATCGCCGCCAGGCTGCGCTCCACGTCGTCCTCGGTGGTGGCCCACGACGACACACTGATGCGCATCGCCGTATGCCCCTGCCATACCGTTGAACCGCACCAGCACGTGCCATCCTGCTGAATGCGCTCGATGGTGCGCAGGGTCTTCTCTCCGCTGCCAAACGAGACCAGCACCTGGTTGATGACCACATCGTTCAGAATCTCGTAGCCCGCCGCGCGCAATCCATCCGCAAACCGCCTCGCATGGCTGCAGGTGCGTTCCACAATCTGCGCCATGCCGCTGCGGCCCACCGACCGCAACGCCGCCCACAGCTCC